>JAHFAF010000158.1 GCA_023250715.1 Pseudobdellovibrionaceae bacterium
TAATCCCGCACGGGAAACGCTCGCGGACAATTGGGCTACCCTCGAGGGAATTCGCAGCGTTTTTGGTTATGAGCCGACTCTACCGGCGAGGCTCTACCCGCTGATGCGTCCGTCGGTATTCGAGAGCCTTCCGGTTTGGAAGCGGGTACTGGGGGTCGAATATGTCCTCACTCCCATTCACGAAAGAAACCAGTTCCTGAAAAAGTGGCACAACGAAAAAAAATGGACGATCGCTTTGTACCAAGCAAAACACGATCTCGTGCTTTTACGCTCCAGGGAAACGAGCCACCCCTTCGAATTCTTCTCCCACGCGCAATTCGTTGATAGGAAGGAAGATGCACTTCAGGCAATTCTGAATCGTGGAGGCGAGGCAGGGCCCGCCATCCTAGAGGGAAGCCGCCCTACGACGGAAACTTGGACCCTTCCCGATGCGGCTCGCTATTATCCTCAGGAACAAGAGCTCGAATATTCGTCGAAAGGCGCTGCCCTTGTTGTTTTTCGAGATCGTTTCGCTCCGGGATGGAAGGCATACATTGGAGCGAATGAAATTCCCCTTCAAAGAATGGATTATTTCAATAGAGGTGCCATCCTTCCAGCAGGACAACACACCGTTCGCCTGGTGTTCTTTCCATTTTCATTCTATTGGGGTCTGTGGATATCGGTATTCACTTGGGCGGGATTAGTGGCTTTTCTAAAGAGAGACTGGAAGCTGGGACTATTGGGCAGACTCTGGCTCAACAAGAACTCGACGATTTCATCGCGGCTTTGATCCATCAGCATTCTTTCGGGCTCTCTCGCCGCTTTTTCCACTAGGGCCGAGAATTTCACATTGAAATGAAAAGTGCACGCAACTACCGCAAGCACCATAAGAGACTTCATAGAGCACCTGAACCAATCCTACCCCTTCGATCAAGCCGAGTAGAATCCCCCGAAGCGGGGTGTGAAACTCTCCCGAGCGAAAAATAGCCAAATTTAAGACGATTTTGGGCACTTTTCGAGAGCGGAAGGGGTGCGCTCAGGCTTAGTTTCAATGGCACTAGACCTGCACAGTGGCTACTCGAGGAATTGGGGGTAAACATGGTACATACCGGTAAACAAATCTCGAAATTAAGTTTAGTGGCGTTGGTGGCAGTAATTTTCCTGTCCGCCTGTGGACAAAACAATCCGCAAGTTCCGCCGCCTCCTCCCGGAGTGCAGCAGAATCCTTACGCAACTCAACCGAACCCTTACGGGGGTCAGCCGAATTATGCGAATCCGGCCTATCAGTCGCAGCCTTTTTACGGAAATGGATATGCTCAATGGCAAGGGCCTTACCGACAAGGAAATGCCCAGTGGGGCGGTGGTAATGGGAACGTAAACTGGGGCGGGCCTTACGGCGGCGGCAACGTTCAGTGGCAACGTTAAGCAGCTTTTTTTGTTAGTATCTGTGTGTGGAGGGAGAAGTGAATATGCACTTCTCCTCCACCTTTTTCACCGGAAGGTTTTCTCCAATTTCCCGGCACGGCGGTTCCATTGTGAGCAGATGCAATCGCCTTCACGATGACCGAACCCAAACCAAGGGAAGCCTTTCCCTCGCGACGGGCGTCTAGAAACCTCGACTTGCGTCTCGTCCCATAAAGCGCCATCGCTTCTTCAGAAAAACCCTTTCCGTCATCACGAATTTTTAGATGGACCCCATCCTTCGCCGATTGAAGAACGACTTGAACTTCCTCCTTGGCATAAAAAAGAGCATTTTCAATGGAGTTTCTAAGTAACCGCTGCAGTAGCGGGCCATTTCCAGGAATGGAAAAATTGCCACGAGGGTCTGCAAGGAGGCGGACTTTTCCTGCTCCTGTGCCGGCGGCCCGCAATCGGGCCAGGCGATCCACTTCTTTTTCCGTTACCTCCTTCAAGTTCACCTTCTCCATCTCGGACACATTTCCAGGGGAGTTTACTTGAGCCAGAAGAAAAAGCTCTCCAACCAGGGTCTCGAAGTAGTCGAGCTCCTGCTCAGTAGTCGTCAGCTTTTCCAAAATGGACTCCCTCCCAAGATCAAGCGCTGTATCGGCCACAGTCTCAATCAGAAAACGAATCGAAGTCAGCGGGGTGCGAATGTCGTGAGCGAGCTCGCGAAGGAGTTCGCTCCGCCTTGTCTCCGCAGTATTCAAGCCCTCGACCAACCCCTTAATCTGGCCGGTCATCTCATTAAAAGTTTTAAATAGCGGATTACCCGGATCGAATTCATCAGAAGGAAGCTGTGCACCAAGATCCCCGCCTCGCACTCGTTTGAGGACCACATCCACGACCCGGGCCTGCCGGCGCAAAAATACTGATAGACTCAGACCGAAACCAAAAAGTGAAATGAAAATGAATGGCACAAAATAGCGAGTGAGAATTTGAACGGTCTCCGCAAGCTCATCTCCTTTCCGATCGATGAACAACAACTGTTTATCCCCATGAGTGAGTTGAACCTTGGCGGAGAAGTTAGAGGCCGTCGACCCGTGCTTGATTTCGAAACTACCGCCCGATATTTTGTCGAGGTGGAATTGGGAAGAGGCCCAAAAATCCTTCAGATAGTCGGTTGCGGGACGGTGCAAATAAACAAGCGCAACCGTCTGAGCAAGCAGAACCAAAAAAGCATTCAGAATCCAGAATTGCCTAAAAGCCTGGGGTCCCATTCAGGACGCCTCCCTTTCGAAAGAGATTCCCACTCCTATCGGCTCCGGAAGAGTGACCTTGATCTCAGCTCGCCCATTCGCAAGGTTTCTAACGGCGAGTGAACCGCCGTAAGCTTCCACAATAGAATGAATGATGATACTTCCCATTCCCAAAGAAGACGCCACCTCCTCCTCACTCCGTGCTCGTCGATAACCAAAAGTTTCCAAGGCCGCTGCCGAAAATTCCGGACCGTCATTCACGACCGACAACTCGTATTTACCGATGTGCTTTGAAAGGGTGATATCCACTCGCCATTTTGCCCAGTGCCCGGAATTTTCAAGAATTTTCTGCACGAGCTGCTGGATTAACACCGGCTCTCCCTTAAGGAGCATCATGCCCACTCTTTGGGGAGTCTTTTGTAGGATGAATTGCTTTCCACCGTATTTCGGATCCTTGCGACATTTCTCGACTTCTTGATTGATGATATCCACAAAACTAACTTGCTTGGCATCGGGGCGGAACTCAGGGCTGCGAATTTGAGCTATAAGGAAAAGATTCTCGATTAATCTCTCAAAAAGCTGCATTCCGAAAACCGCGCTTTCCATTTTTTCCTGTACCGTAAATAAGTCTTTTTCACGCTTGGACTCTTGGACGAGCCGCCTTAGCTGATTGAGCCGAGGACGAATATCCAACGAAAGATCCTGAAGCAAATCGCTGGTCGAGCGCTCCGTCGCCTTCCGCTTGTTCACCAGCTGCTCCACCTTTTCCGCAACTAAATTGAACTTCGCGAGCAGGCTATTCGGATCAGAATGTTTGATCTTGAAACGTGCTTGTAAATTGCCACACGCGACCTGTGCGAGGACGCGCTCAATGCGCTTTCGCTTGACTCGCAAAAAGCAGGTAAACGTTACTCCCAAAAGAAGCCCGTAAACGAGTAGGGAGGGGATAAAGTACATTGCCTGGATTCTTAGAATATCGACGACAAAGTTCACATTTCGATTGAGGACCAAAAAGGAACGAGGCAGGACGGAAAGCTCGCGAATCGCCGTGAAGCTAGAAACGCTGCTCAAAGGATGAAAGGTCAATGGCCTTTCAAAGCTAGGCAAGGCCACCTGATTGTAGTCTTTCGGCAAAGCCTCCGCTGTAGTACTGCTTAAGATCTTTCCCTTTTCATCCACGACCCAATATTTTGTCTTACCGAGAAATTTTTCTAAGAGGGGAGAGCTTGCCGCTCGGGACAGGTAGAGTGCGGTGCCGAATGTCAGAAATAGGAAAGCCCCTGTAAGAGCTAAGATCCATATATTGGACCCTCGATTCACGTCTTTTTCTCTAAGCGATACCCGAGTCCATACACCGGCTGAATTTGAAGGTCACTTGCGCCAGCCGTCTGAAGTTTCGTGCGCACTCGGCTGAGGTGAGAATTTAGAGTCTGCTCTCCCATGTTCCCGTCCTTATCTACTTGACCCAAGAGCTTGTCCCGACTCACGGCCTCGCCGAAATTCTGCATTAGAATGGACAGTAGATGAAATTCACGCGGAGTGAGCGCGAGCTCCGTGCCCTTAAAGGACACTTTGCGCGTGTCCATATTGAGGCGTAATTCTCCTACCTCATGCTGGCCTGCTCTCTCGCCCAATAAACGACGAAGGCGGAGCAAGAGCTCGCGTCTTCCGAATGGTTTTCGGATGAAATCGGAGGCACCGAGAGAGAGGCCCCTCACCGCCGACTCTTCATCACCATTTGCAGTAATAAATACAAGAGGAACACCGGGATAAAACGCGTGTGCTTCCCTAGAGAGCTCGAACGAAGTCCCGTCCGGAAGGTTGATATCGAAGAGAAAGAGATCGTACTCCGCCTCTTTCAGTTTGCTCCTTCCTTCACCCACCGACTTCACGCAAGTAACACCGAAGCCTGCTTCCACAAAAGCAGTTCTCAGAGTGTTCTGAATGACGGGATCATCCTCGACGAGCAGAATCTTTTTCATAGAGTTCTCAGATACTTATCGGATTATGTCGCAAAAAACATAATAAAGCATCGCGTCAATAATTGAGATAATCCCAGAAGGAATCCCAGAAGGTGTGGCTTTACTTTCGGGTACCCTCGGCCCATGGGCCGAAAAATAAAGCCACACCTTCTGGGATTAATCTTCGATGGTGGCGAAGACGAAGGGGTAGGAAACAGGGACCGTACGGCCGGCACGAGGTTTGGGAAAATGCCAACGCCGAACACTGCGAGCGACGCAATCGTTTAGAATCTCAGCAGTCGGACTGGAGGAATCCAATGTGATTTGGTCGGTTGTGCCGTTGGGAAGAATCTTAAAATTTAGAAAAACCTTCCCCTGAAATCCTTCTCCGGCCGGACCGCGCCTCTCCGAACAGGCCCTCAATTCCCCTATTCTGCGCTTCACAACAGGATCAATCTCAGACTTGGTGAGACCAGGTTCCTTCTGTTTCAGAATTTCTAATTTTCTAGTTGCTAGCTGGTGCCCCTGCCCCTTGATCGCGGCGTCTTTTCCGATGCCTTCTATATTCCCACCCGAGACTGTTCGAACCACATTCAAACCAGGATCAAACGCAATGATCCTTCCCCCTTCCCTTAAAGTGACGGCGGAGATTGCAGAGACCACCGATTCATTTGCGGCGATTGCAACGACTCTCCAGTAATAGGTCCCTGCCTTAGTCAAAGGCAGATTAATAGAGGTACCTGGCACGGCCCGAGGACTCATTCGCAAAAAATCCTTATCTGACGCCATCTGCAACTCATACCGAACTCCGTCGACAGGAACGGGCGACCATTGGAACCGCACCGTTCGAGCTAATGAGAGCGGTCTTGCGGACAAAATCTTGATCTCAAAATCGGTAACAAGAGGCTGTAACGGTGTCCGAGATACCCGATTCATCGGAATGAGCGACGCGAGCTTGACACCGCCACTTTGAAATCTAGCGCCTCTATCCGTGAGCTCGCTTTGACGCCACTCCCAAACAGTCGGATCCGCAAACCAAAAAAGACCGTCAAGTGAAGGTAGCGCGCTAGCCATCATCTTTTCAGGTTCGATGAGCTGAATCTTTAGGCTCTCGGTAGTCTGCTCGTCCAACTCCACCATACTCCCGGACGGAAGCGGTAATCTTCGCTGATCATCTAAAACTACAACTGAAGTGACTTCCATCGGCGTAAATATGAGATCGCGTAAAAAAAGAGCCGAGTGATCCTCTATGTCATCCCACGCAATAGTATGAGAATGGCGGCGGCGACTAGGCCCGTTCGTTTCGAGATACCCGATGCGCGGAGCATTTCCAGGATTTAAGCGTGCAGCTTTGGAGCGCCACCAAAGAAACCCGCCACCCAAGACAGCAATCACAAGTGCGGCGGCAGCCATACCAGTCCAAAGGGGAAGACGGTTCGTTTTCCAATCTGAATCCGGCATTTTCATATATTCGCTAAAGTCCGAAGAGAAAGGTAAGACCCAAGGTCACCATACTGCTCAGCTCCGTGCGAGCCCCCAAGTCTGTCCCAATTTTATCTTCCGGATATTTTTGAAAGACATGTTCCTTAAAATAAATGAGTCGATAATCCAGTCGCAGACTCAAGAAGCGGCTGACGTAAAGCTGCGCCCCCAGTCCCACCGTGACGGCCGGAATACTGCCGCTCTCCGTTCCCCGCATCCCTCCGCCGGCCAGGAGAAATAAATCACTATAAAGGATCGATTTCCCGAGAAGGCTCAACTTTCCATAGAGCGGATTGAATGAAAACTCCCCCCCATAATAATCGCGGGGAAAGTTCGTGTTTGCGGTGATGTTATTGACCTTCGTCAGGGTATCATGCGCCGAGGAGTAGGAAACACTATCCTTGAAGTACACCGCTTTGATCCCGATCGATTCACTCAAGTAGAAACCGAGACTCATTCCATAATCCCGCACGTTCAAAAATGGATCGGTATTCACAACACCGCCGAATAGACCAATTTCAAAGCGATGGGTCTTCGTATACAGACGATTTTGAACCGCTTCGACCTCACTATTCTTCTGATTCGCCCAGTAATCGCGCTGGATTGCTTTTAGATCCACACGCTCGGCCTTGTTTTGATCCTCAGAGCGAAGGCTTACCGGCATAAGAATCAGAATGTAGATAAAGTATCGCATTAGTTTCTACTCACTTGGCACACAAATTTTTTAGCTCCGCTTGAAAAAGCCCGACTTCATCCTGCCAAACTTCGTCGTTTCCCCTTGAGAGAGCCTCACGCTTCCCCCACTTCCATTCCCCGCCTTTCATTTCCTCCTTTTCGTCATCCGATTCGCCAGTCAATTCACGATTAACGTTCGAAGCTATGTCTTCGCCAATTTTACTCAACGAATCCACCCATACTAATTGGCTGTCTCGAATCAGATCCCGAAGCACCTCATACATTCTCAAGTTTTTCTCGGCAATGCCTCGGCCGACTCTAGAGATAAGTGCTTTTTCGCGATCGTTTAATCGGGCTGAGAGTTCCTCTAGCTTTTCTCGAGTCGACTCAACTTTTACTTCTCCCTTTGCCGAATCCACTGAAGATCTTTCCTCCAGAAGCTCATTCAGCTCCAGCTGAACGGAAAGAAATCTTTTTCCGCCGATCCAAGCGTATCCCACAGGGGCCGGAAGCAAATTCGGGTTTTTTGTAAAGGCAATTGCCTTCCTGTATAAAGTTTCCTCGTCGCCTCGACCTGCCTTCCACTCCTTTAGCCAAAGGAACGAATCGAGATACAGAGATTTAAACATTCTCAACGCTAATCGCGCGTCTCCATAGTGACAGGTTTCCAAGAAGGCCATTGCAGCGACGACGAGCGGCCCAGGGACGAAGCCTCGATCGTTTCTCAGGTTGTAAGCGGCTCCTACCGCTCGGCCATAGCGTTTAGCTTGCAGGTTTGCCCAACCTAGCTCGACGAGAGCCTCTTCGTACCATTGATTTTCCGCGGGGACCTTCTCGTATTCTGCTATCGCCTCGACCGACTTGCCGTTCTTAATGAGCTCGCGCGCAATCACAAGTCGAAGAAACCCTTGGAGCCGTTGCGCTGAAGTAGACATGGCTTTCGCTGAAAGTATTTTCTTGAAATGAGCTGAAGCAGAAACAATTTCCCCCCGATGAACGTCGATAAGTCCCTCCATCAGTTGAGCATCCTGCCCCCTGATATTCATAGCTTGTTGAGCCGATTTCACTTCGGCGTAGGTGAGGCTCTTTTCGCCACGGAAAGAATCCATCAGGAAGGCCAAGTAGAGTTCCGACAGAGAAGCAGCGTCTCGAACAATCAACTCGGGCTGAGGTGCCCGAAAATACGACGTTTCCTCCTCGGAGAAATCGAGAGAGGGAAGTTCTCGGTGAATTCTCACTAAACACTGAATCACCGCCGATCGAATAGGCTCTCTTCTTGAGCCGCCGGCCTTTGGCCATAGCTCTGAAAATCCGCGGTGAGCCGCATGGATCCAGCCCACACCGTAAGCAGCACGCGCCGCCGCAAGATCAGCCAAAAGCTGAATATCCGGCTGTGTAGCGGCACGCCTCACCTGATAAGCTTGGGCCCAAATTTTCAGATAACCACTTCGATCGCCCTCCGGGCGGCTGAACAACTTCTGCAATACAGCAGACGACTCGCCCTTCCATTCCCACGTTTCCCCCGGCCCACAAGCATCCGAAACGCGCTCGATGGCTGGAAGAGCTAGGAGCGCAGGGCTTGTAAATAGCGACAAGGTAAGAAGAACGCGGATCACGGCGACTCTCCTTCTAATGTCATAAAGACGAATGGATAAGAGACCTCGACTTCCCGCCCCCCCCTGGGGTTTTGAAATTTCCAAGCGCTTATTTTCCGAAGGAGGCAACCTCTCATCTGCGAATCTATCTTCTCTTCCTGAGAAAGAGATACATCCTTCAAAGACCCATTCGGAAGGATGCTGAAATTCACGACTACCTTTCCCTCAAACGCCTTTCCGGTCCTGTTCGCAATTTCCTGACACCTGCGGACCTCCCCTATCTTGCTTTGTATCACCTCCTGAACTTCCTCGTGGGTCAACCCCTCTCCTACGGAGAGATTCTCTAAATCGACGAGAATCGGGCTATTCCCCTGTCCGTCAACGCGAGCCCCTGAATACTCAAAGATTCGCCCGCTCCCATTTACCAATGCAGACATGGACTCTCTGGAAGGGATAGTCGGTACGCTCTTTTCGAATGACTCTGTCAATTGATGCATCACTTGCGAAGTGGAATTTAGAGCATCTTTTTCAGAACCGGTGGCCTTACCGGATTTTCCAAAACCGAAACGAGTACGCCGAGAGGATTCTGAAGCGGGCTTTCCTTCTACGCTTTCCACGGCGCTCGTATCGGGAACTCCCGTTCTGAATGTCAGATTTCCGAAGGCATCGCGGATCAAATCGGCGTTCGTCTTGGAGCCTATCCCATTCCCCTTTCGTCCCGAATTTCGCCCTAGCGGACCGTTAGGTGCCCCTCCCCCCGAAGATCCGGGCTTAAACACCATTCGAAGCGGCTCTTTTGAAATCATCGGAGGCGGGAGAGGCAGACTAACCCGCGCAGGCAAGACTTGAACCCGCATCTCTTTCTCAGGATCCGCCGAGATCAAATTCGGCTTTTCGCTGAGAAAAGAATGAAATTGAAACCAGACAACTAAGGAAATGAATGCCGATAAAAGTACTGCCGCGAGAATTCCTCTCAAATCCTGCGAAGCGCCCGTAACCTCGCTTACTTTCGTTGGCGGTGAAAATTTTGAGATCGGATTCAGGGCGAGGGAGCTCCCTTTTCCCGGTTCCCAACGGCAAGCCTCGCCCCACGTCCCCACTCTGGTTCTATCCTCCCCGGAGGAAGAAACAAAAACATCCGCTCCTTCCCTCGTAAGGCTTAGCGAAATAGGGCGCCGGATCTGTAACGGCTTGGAGGAGTCCCACAGCCAGCTCTTGGCGTTGCCATGGCGCGCGACTCGAACTAAAATTTTTTCTTGGCTTACCATGCCTCTTTCAAGTCCCTTAAATCCT
>JAHFAF010000500.1 GCA_023250715.1 Pseudobdellovibrionaceae bacterium
GATCCGTCATAAAAAAGCCGACGCCGGGAGTGGCGGGACGGGTCTCAAATGCCGGATTGAAAGTCGAGGTGAGGCGTAAGTACCAACGGACGTTAAAGACAGTTTCCTTCACCGTCGCATCGGCCGGATCCGCTTCGAGCGGAATCATATGAGACTCTACGTCGAACACGAGTGTGGACAAGGAATAATCAAATGCCACCGTCTTCGATGACTTCGCCTTGAGCTTGGTGAATTCCCCTTCCGGGTCCATCATGGCAACAAGGTTCAATTCTTTACCGAGCGGAGCTAAGTCGACAAGGACCGTACCTTTCGCTTCATCCACTCCCGCAACCGGAAGTACAATGAGCGGCACCTGCTGGGAAGCTTCCGAGCACTCGCTCACGCAACCCATGAGCGCCATCGCGTACTGTGTTTCACTCGTTTTTGCCACCACAGTCCGGACGTGAAGAGGCGGAAGGTCGGTCAATTTCAATTGGCCGAGCGTTTCGTTCTCTTTGTCCGAAACAGCGGTAATTACACCACCGAAAATTTGATTCTCCCCCAAAAGCCCAATCGGAAAGCCGAGTAAAAGTTGGCTCTCTTCTGGTTTTCCTTCTGGCACAGGGGTTGTTGGAGTGGTCGTATCATTGGAGCCGGATGCCTCGGCACAGACTTTGAGTTTCGCTTGCCCCTCAATTGAATTTGCCGGAAAAATGGTTTTGGAAATAACTCCTTTTTCAAAAGAGTCTTTGCTTAGGATTTGATACGAAGTTTTCCCTTCTCCAATGCTCCGGTTGACAGCGGCTTCACTGGCAGTTACCAGATTGTCCGCGTTGACCGTGTCTAGAGCGGTTGGTTTAGAGCAGCCGATCACGACGGCGGCGATTAGGACGTTAGCGACGAGACGAAAAGAGATGGCGCTGAATGCGTTCAAGTGTAACCCCCTCCAATGGATTCCTGGAGCAAGCGACATGCCACGAGCTGACGCGACGATCGCGGGAGAATTGGGCTTCAGATTTCTCTTCGTCCCCTTCACCCTGCAAAAATTACAGGAACCCGGAGTGCTTTCTGGCCCTGACGCTGCCTGTTAACAGCACCGAGCCCTTCGGCACCCCTTCGAAATAACACGCGGATTTTCTTGGTATTGAGTGTCAAAATTAGCTGGAGAGATTCTTATTATCATCCGATAAGACGACTGGAGGTGGGATCTGCTGCGTCCAGTTGTTCTCATACTGATTTTCTTGCTCGGATTGGCGCCACTAGCCCGTTCTGCGGAGGTGTTAGAAGTCGGCGCGAACCCGCGCCAGGTGGCCATTTCCCAGAGCGCGGATACGCGCAGCTTTGTACCCCGTGATTATCTTTGCGTCTGGCATCGCGACGAAGAAATTGCCTGTGGTGTAGTGATCGAGGTTTTGCCAAAAGGAGCCGTGCTTCGGCTCGACTATGCGAAAGAACGCATTCGCCAAGGGGATAGAGTCTATTTCGCCGGAAGCCGCTACCCCGCGTTTGCCTCCCGTGCCGAGGAAGCGGTGATTGAAGAAGAGGCGGTCTCCAGGCCCTGGAAACGAAAATATCCATTCGATCTTTCTGTGGGCTATCTCGTCACTCAGCCTTTCACTTTTCCTCAACTTCACTTTCAGGGAATGGTAGCCACCCATTGGGCGGTCGGTATTGCAGGCCAATCTATCGCCCAGAACAATGCCTTTCTCTCGGCAAAGGGCTACGGCGCACTCCTCACCGTCAATTATTACGGTTCGAGGTATTACCGAGGATTTTGGCTACAAACTTCTGCGGGGCTTCTCTTTCTCAAGAATTTCGCGAACACAGGCTCCACGACTACAGCCCCCTTTGCCCTAGGCACGCTCGGCGTCCGTTTCGGGCTTTGGAGAGGGATCAATATTGGTCTGGGGGTGGGCGGGCAATACCTGCCCAATCCGAATAGCAGCCTTACGTTTAGCGCTCGGCCCTTTCAATTCCTCGGCACAGGCGACATCGGCTTTAATTTTTAGATTCCTAGCGCGCGCACTCTCGCCAAACGTTTCCTCCCTTGCTACCTTTCACCCCGTGATTACCCGACTTTCTATCCAAGGCTTGGCAATAATCGATTCGCTTACCATTGATTTTTCGCCCGGGTTTAACGTGATTACGGGGGAAACGGGAGCGGGGAAATCGATCCTCATCAAAGGTCTCCATTTTCTCATGGGGGGGAAGGCCGCGGCGGATACCGTTCGCAAAGGAAGCGAGCAGGCGATTGTTGCGGGGGAATTTGTTGTTCCCGACGGGCATCCGGCATTGAATATCTTGGATGGCCTTGGAATTCCCACGGAACAAACCAAAGAGGGTTATGGAATTCTCATCCGTAGGCTTCTCACTGCCAAGGGCAGATCGCAGTCGTGGGTAAATGACATTACGATCACGTCTCAGCCTCTAAAGGAAATCGGAACCACTCTCGTGGATGTCTTTGGTCAGCATGAAAATCAAAGACTGATGGAAGAGAGCCAACATTTAAAGTACGTCGATCAATTTTTACAGGACAAGGCCTGCCGCTTGAAGGTCGAGCGGCTTCAGGGAGAGTGCTCGCAATCGGTCGCAAGACTACGCGAGAGATTAGAAAGCCTTTTTACTCGTGGCCGTGATGAAGATTATTTGAAATTCCGTCGACAGGAGCTCGAGGAATTTGCGCCGGAAACACAGGACTATGAAAAACTAGTGACCTTCTGCCGTGAGGCCGATCAGGTTTCTTCCATTCGCGACGTCTTGGCACGGGCCTCTGCCTGTTTGGATGGGGAAGAGGGTGAGGGCGGAGCTGTTCCTAGTCTTTGGGAAGCGGCAAAGGCACTAGGCACTCGAGAAGATCTTCTGAACATTCGGGATCGGCTCCAAGCGCTAGGGACCGAGCTCGAGGACGTTAGCTTTGAGATCGGAAAGCGCCTTTCGGCTTTGGATTTTAGTGAAGAGGATCTCGAAGCAAATCAAAAGCGTCTTTACGGATAT
>JAHFAF010000159.1 GCA_023250715.1 Pseudobdellovibrionaceae bacterium
GAAACAAAACCTCGGAATTGAAGTAAAACTCTTCAACCAAGAGTGGAAGGTCTATCTGGATAGCCAGCGCACGAAGAACTTTCAGCTCTCGCGCGCGGGTTGGATCGGCGACTACAACGATCCCAATACCTTCTTGGATATGTTTCAGTCGGAAACGGAACTAAACCACTCCGGCTACAAAAACCTGGCCTACGACAAGCTGATTGCGGATGCAGCGAAAGAGCTGAACGCGAAAAAGCGTCTGGCGATTTTCCAGAAGGCGGAAGACATGCTTCTCGAAGATTTGCCTGTACTGCCGATCTACATCTACACGCGAGTGTACTTGATCAGTCCGGCGGTTCAGGGCTGGCATCCGAACGTAGAGGATATCCACCCTCTAAAGTATGTCAGCATGGCGCCTAAGTCTTAATCGCGGCGGGGGACATTCATGGGCTTACGGTATCTCATAGGACGACTTGCGATCATGTTGCCGGTGTTTTTCGGCGTGATCACCATCGTCTTCTTCATGATTCGCTTTGCACCGGGCGGGCCGTTTGACCAAGAAAGAACGGTCGCCCCGGAGGTCCTAAAAAACCTTCAGGCGAAATACCACATGGATGAAAGCCTCCCGCGGCAATACCTGCGATACTTGGGCGACCTAAGCCGCGGCGATCTTGGCCCCTCCTTCAAGCACGCGAACCGCACCGTAAACGAAATTATCGCTGAGTCCCTGCCGGTTTCCGCCGAGCTGGGGCTCATCTCTCTCGTATGGGCCCTTCTCATCGGAATTACCGCGGGCGGGCTCGCCGCGATGAAACCCAACTCTCTTTTCGATTACATTCCGATGTCGATTTCGATCTTCGGAATTTGTCTTCCTACGTTCGTTATTGGACCAACCTTGTCGTTGGTGTTCGGCCTGTGGCTCGGATGGCTGCCCGTTGCCGGGTGGAATAGCTGGCAGGACCGGATTCTACCGTCGATCACATTGGGCTTCGCCTACGCGGCCTATATCTCTCGACTGACACGTGGCGGGCTCATGGAGATCCGTTCGCAAGACTTCATCCGAACGGCGCGAGCCAAGGGGCTCTCGGAGCCAAAAATTCTGGTAAAGCACGCTCTTCGTGGGGGCCTTTTACCGGTTGTTTCTTACCTCGGACCTACGCTGGCTGGCATCATCACGGGTGCCCTTGTTACCGAGACGATCTTCAATATTCCCGGCCTGGGTAGGTTCTTTATCGAGAGTGCTCTGAACCGCGATTATACCGTCGTCATGGGGACCACCCTTCTCTTCTTCTCCTTGATTTTCGTCTGCAATTTCTTGGTCGATATCGTATACGTGATCCTCGACCCGAGGGTTCGGTATGAGTAGTATTACTATTACCATGCAAGAGACGTCTCAAACTCCGGCCACTCAACTGGCCGAGGAGACGCGAGGCCACAGCCTTTGGGAAGATGCTTTTCGGCGACTTCTTAAGAACAAACTCGCGATCTTCGGTGCCTCCTTCCTCATCCTAGAAATTCTCGTCGCGATCATCACACCCTGGATTGCGCCTTATGGGTTCGAAATTCAGGATCTGGAACAAACGCTAACAGGTCCCTCGTGGGCCCATTGGATGGGAACGGATAATTTGGGTCGCGATCTCTTCTCGCGCGTTCTTTACGGCGGAAGAATTTCAATGATGGTCGGAATTCTTGCTTCTTTTGTCAGCACCCTCGTCGGGGTCATTTACGGCGCCACTTCCGGATTTCTCGGCGGAAAAACCGACAACGTCATGATGCGAGTGGTGGATGTTCTTTACGCGCTCCCCTTTGTATTCCTGGTCATTATCTTGATGGTCTATTTCGGGCGTAATGTCGTGCTTCTTTTCGTAGCCTTGGGCCTCACACAATGGCTAACGATGGCGAGAATTGTTCGCGGTCAGGTGATTTCCTTGAAGCAAAAGGAATTTATCGAAGCGGCCGAAGCAATGGGAATCTCAAAAACGGCGATTATTTTCCGCCATCTCATTCCGAATAGCCTAGGACCGGTAATTGTATACCTCACCCTCACGATTCCTTCCGTCATGCTCGAGGAAGCTTTTTTAAGCTTCCTGGGGCTGGGAGTCCAGGCACCAATGGCCTCTTGGGGAACACTCATTTCCGACGGTGTCAGCGCCATGGAAATCTCCCCTGGAAATTTACTCTTTCCCGCCCTAATGCTTTCGGTAACTCTCTTCTCCCTTAATTTCTTGGGAGACGGCTTACGGGATGCGCTCGATCCGAAAGGAGCAAAAGACTGATGTCGCTCCTAGAATTGAAGAATTACCAAGCTCACTTCTACACCCGTCGGGGAATTGTAAAGGCCGTGAATGGCATCAGCTTTTCTTTAGAAAAAGGCCAGACTCTTGGGATTGTCGGTGAAAGCGGAAGCGGTAAATCCGTTACCCAGCTTTCATATCTAAGACTCCTTCCCTCTCCTCCTTTGAAGATCATCGGCGGGCAGGTGCTCTATCAGGGAAAAGATCTCTTAAGCATGCCGAACTCGGACCTACGGCGATTGCGCGGAAATAAAATTAGCATGATTTTTCAAGAGCCGATGACTTCGCTCAATCCCTACATGCGCATTGGCGCTCAGATCGTTGAGCCCCTGACGGAACACTTGGGCTACGACAAAAAGCGTGCGCAGAAAGCGGCGCTTCACGCTCTTGAGAGAGTAGGAATTCCTTCCGCAGAGATGGCGCTAAAAAGCTACCCGCATGAATTTTCCGGAGGCATGCGCCAGCGAGTGATGATCGCGATGGCTTTGACGACGAGCCCCGAGGTCTTAATCGCCGATGAGCCGACCACTGCTTTGGATGTCACCGTTCAGGCCCAGATCCTCGAGCTCTTAAAAAGCATACAAAAAGATACGGGCATGGCGATTGTACTCATCACCCATGACTTGGGCGTGGTGGCAGGCTTGGCCGATAAAATTTTGGTCATGTACGCGGGCCGCGTGATGGAAGAAGGGAACGCGGATCAGGTTTTTTACACTTCGAAGCACCCCTATACACATGCGCTTCTAAAATCGACCCCGCGGATTGATGTCCCTCAAGGAGTCTTGCCCACAATTAGTGGAACGCCTCCCGATCTCTCGAGACTCTCCGATGGCTGCCCGTTCTATGAGCGTTGTACCTTCCACTCGGAAGAATGTGCTGTATTTCCCCCAGTGAAAAAGTTTGAAGTCGGCCACGATTCCTATTGTTACCGAGAGGAATTAAGCTAATGGAGACGATTGCCCTCATTGAGAACTTGAAAGTTCACTTCAATGTCCGGCAAGCCATGCTGGATTTTCAGCCGAAGAAGATTTTGAAGGCCGTCGATGGGGTTTCCCTGGAGCTTCGAAAGGGAGAGATCCTGGGCTTAGTGGGCGAATCAGGCTGCGGAAAAAGCTCCTTGGGCCGCGCTATCATCCGGCTCATCCACCCTACTTCGGGCACGGTGGATATTCAGGGCGTCGATTTCCTTTCCCTGGAAGGGAAAAGTCTTCGCCAGGCACGCACCCAAATCCAAATGATCTTCCAAGACCCCTACGCCTCATTAGATCCCAGAATGACGGTCTTTGATATTTTAGCGGAGCCGTTAAGAGCGCACCGAAAACTATCCGCTCAGGAACTTTCCGCGCGGGTGGCGAAGTACCTGGAGATGGTGGGCTTGAGCACCAAATCCGTGAGAAAGTACCCCCATGAGTTTTCAGGTGGACAAAGACAAAGAATCGCTATCGCACGTGCATTGATCTTGGAGCCCAAGGTAGTAATCGCGGATGAGCCCGTCTCCTCATTGGATGTCTCGGTTCAAGCTCAGATCCTGAATCTCTTGAAAGACATTCAAAAGCAGCTCGGCCTTTCCATGATCTTCATCTCGCATAACTTGGCCGTCGTGAAATACATCGCCGACCGCATCGCTGTCATGTACTTGGGCAAAATCGTCGAAACAGCGACGAAGGACGAGCTCTATGCCTCCCCTAGGCATCCTTACACTCAAGCTTTGATTTCCGCCGTTCCCATTCCCGATCCGAAATTGGAACGAGCGCGCACCCGTATTCACCTTCAAGGAGAATTGCCTTCTCCCCTAAATCCTCCAAAGGGTTGCGCCTTCAACACCCGCTGCCCGCTCGCCACCGATCAATGCCGCATCGAAACACCACAACTCGAATCAGTGGGAAAAAGCCCCTCTTGGAAAGTCAGCTGCTTCGAAGCCGAGAAGTAGGAAAAAGGTACGGCGTAATAGATAGATAAACGTCTGTCGTTGCGAGGAGCGGAGCGACGAAGCAATCTCATCGCACCAAAGGGAAACCTATCATCCGTAGCTTTGCTCACCGCCACGAGATTGCCGCGTCGGCCCTTCGGGCCTTCTCGCAAGGACAAGCATGACCTCGTCAGGTGCAGCAAAACGTCCCCCGGGAAATCGTGGGTGAAGACCAAGCTTCATCCATTCGTATGATAAAATCCTACGATGCTTGTAGTTCCCTTGGCCCTACTCGCCTTTCTGAGCTTGACGCTCATGATTCCAGGGTGGGGCCTGTGGTACTCACCCAGTCTCTCCTACCGATTTCAAACAGAAGCGCTACTACACGGAAGCCTTGCCGTACGAAATACTCCTTACGCACACCTGCATGACTGGGCGTGGGGAAATGGAATGCAGCAGGCCTGGGGGCTTGGCGTGCCCATCTTACGCCTTCCCTTTGAGATTCTCGCAAAGACATTTGGCCTTCCGGGGTTTCCCGATCGCGTTACCTTTCTCGTTTATTTTTCTCTGACCACCTGGCTTGTTTGGAGCTTCCTCAAGGAAGCTTCGGATGAAGTCCGTCTCACCTACCTAATTCTTCTTTGTTTCTCTCCGATATTTCTCACTCTCTGTTCGGGGAGATTCGCGGTGTACGAAGAATGCATTGCCTACGGTCATCTTTGGACAGTGCTCCTCTTGGCCCTGGCATATCGTTATCACGCTAATCCCTCCCCGTTTTCTTTTAGAATTCTAAGCATCACGGCGGGATTGGGTTGCCTGATTCGACCTACCTTGCTTGGTCCCGGATTTATTGCGCTAGCCTTATGCCTAGTTTTTTTCTTTTCAGCCTCTGGTATGAGGATAGGGCTTTTCCTTTTTTCAATTGGGCCCTCCCTTCTTTTGCTCACTAATTTTCTGCGATTCGGGTCCCCACTCGAGTTCGGGCAGGGCCTTCAGCTTACGATCGACTCCCACGACTTTTGCATTCGGTTTGGTTACCCCTACGCGACTGAGCCGATTTCGAGTGCTGCGATAGAGCTCTTCGCCTCTCTCTTTCTTTTCGATGGAGTTCATGACTCTACGATTTATCCCCACCTTTCAAGGACATTTCGGTACAGAGAGTTCAGCTTTGCGTCCTTTGGAATAGATACGCTTGCAGTCCTAATTCTTTCGTGGCTAATGCTCTTCATCGCCTGGCGGCAAAACAAACTCAACCCACTGACGCGATTTGGCTTCGCTTGGTCGTTCATCACTTTCTTCACACTTTTTTTCTTTTTCATGTATCACCCAGGCCTCTATTCCCGCTACCTGGGGGATTTTACCCCTGCTATTTCCCTCGGAATTGCAGTAGGGCTACACCAACTTCTGAATTTGCAAAACTCGCGGAGAGCTTCACTCTTTATCGTCATGGCTCTATTCGGGTGGATCCTTTGCCAGGCAATGCTAAAAATCGAGACACCCCTCGGGAATTCAGATCGTATCGATAGGATTCCTACTGCCTGGGATGAAGCTTCGGGGCCGAGTTTACCGGCACGCTATCAATGCCAGGACCCGAATCTGCCTTATAGAATTCCGCACAATGGAAGCGGCTGGGCAACGAGAGGAAGCTGCCAGGTGTCAGCGGAGACGACGCTCTTTTTTAAAGACTTAAGATGCGTGGAAATCCAATTCGAAGAAACACAGAAGAACGGACTCAAAACCCCAGTCCAAGCCAAACTTCAGTTGGAGAACCTCACCCCCGTACTCGATCAGAATGACGGGGCGAACCGCGTGATGAGATTTTGTCGAAACAAAATTACGACGAGTGGATTCCAAAGACTATCTATAGGCTGGGGCACGAAAGAAAATCTCAGAGCAGGCCCCTACCCTATCAAGCTATTTTCCGTTACCAAGATCGACTGACAAGCTGCCCTTTAAGCAAAAATTGTCACCTACCTTTCAAACATCCTGGTCATAACTCAAACAGAATACAGCAGTGAAAACCACCTGAGTAAAGTGGGTTAGCCCACTTTTAGGCTGGTATGGAAGTTGCTCAGGTATCGGGTACGACTTTGTTCGTGTGGCTGTTGGTTTGTTTAAGTAGACGTTTGCTCTACGTGCATTGCTGAGGTGACGGATGAACATGTGCAGAATTCTGGTTGTTGATGACGAAGAAAGCATAAGAGAATTCTTTCAAATTATGCTAAAGCGCGAGGGCTATGAAGTCCAAACCGCTTCCAATGGGCGTGAAGCGCTCGATCTTCTAAAAAGTAAGCCAGTCGAACTAGTGATCTCTGACATTCAGATGCCTGAAATGTCCGGTCTCGAGTTATTGGCTGCCGCACGGGAAACTGACCCCGAGCTCCTTTTCATTATGATTACCGCCTTCGGCTCCACCGAAACGGCAGTCGAAGCGATGAAATTAGGCGCCTACGATTACGTTCAAAAGCCCTTCAAGATTGACGAAGTTAAGATCGTCATTCGCCAGGCGCTCGAGAGCCGCACGCTGAAACTGGAAAACCAGCAGCTCAAAAAAGAGCTCGGCACCAAATACGCTTTTGACAATATCATCGGCGGTGCGCCCCCGATGTTAAGAATTTACGAGATGGTGAAACGAGTTGCCAATACGAAAAGCTCGGTCCTTATCACCGGAGAGAGTGGTACCGGAAAAGAATTGATCGCACGCGCCATTCACTACAATGGGCCTTTGAAAGACAAGCCCTTTGTCACTGTAAACTGCGGTGCCATCCCCGAAAACCTCATGGAAAGTGAGATGTTCGGACACAAAAAGGGCTCCTTCACCGGTGCAATCGCCGATAAGAAGGGTCTTTTTGAAGTGGCCAATACTGGAACGATTTTCTTGGATGAGCTGGGCGAGCTCCCTCTCACGATGCAGGTAAAATTACTTCGCGTGATTCAAGAAGGAACATTCAAACGCGTTGGCGGCACGGAAGACATCATCGTGGACGTAAGAGTCATTTCCGCGACGAATAAGAACCTCGATCAAGAAGTAAAGACCGGCAACTTCCGGGAAGACCTTTTTTATCGGATGAACGTGATTCAGATCCATTGCCCCCCGCTTCGTGAGCGCAAGGAAGATATCCCGATGCTTGCGGGCCACTTTTTGGACAAATTCTCCAAGGTCCTCGGCATCAATGTAAAGAAGATCGGCAATGAGGCCATGGAAGTTCTAAGGCGATATCACTACCCAGGAAACGTCCGAGAGCTAGAGAACATTATTGAAAGAACTGTCGCGCTAGAGCCAGGTGCAACGATTCTCCCGGAAAGTCTTCCCAGACATTTACTCGAAGTGCAACAACCGGCAGGACAGCTCGATGCAAACAAAATCGAAATCGACAGCCAAAAGGGAATCGATCTCGAAAAGCTCGTGGCGGAATTTGAAAGAACTCTACTCACCAAAGCTCTACAACAAACCGGTGGCGTGAAGAAAAAGGCGGCAAAGCTTTTAGGAATCAGCTTCCGCAGCATGCGCTACCGAGTGGATAAGTACAGTCTCAGCAACTTAAGCGTGGATGATGATGAAGAGACATCAGACTTAGCGGAGAGCGACGAAGCAGCTTCTGCCTGAAATTAGTTTGCACCGTCGACAGCGTTGATTAAATTTCTCTGATGATCGATAACCCAGACGTCTTGGCATTTTACTGTGGAGGAACAGCCAGTCATAACAGCGTCAGGTGCTACTCCGGGAGCTATATTCCCTGTCGCGGATGCCGTGTATCCATCGCCCAAGGCGCTTACGATTCCTGGGGCATTGGTAAATCCGGTTACTGCAGTAGTATAACAGGCAAAGACTGTGTTCGTCGCCGCAGTTCCCGAGCCGGTTTGAGAACCCGCAGTACTACGAGTTCTCCTCGTTTTAGGGGAACCCGTATAGTAATCAGTGATTTGGGTTTTCAGGGTTGCCCCTACAGAGTTTGCTTCCGTCGGCGCTAGGGTTGAATCCCCGCAGGTAGCGGTAGAGAATCCCATATCATAGAGCCTTTGCTTTCCTTCGACGTCAAACCCAACCTTGTCTAGGTTGTTTCCGTAAGTGTTGTACTCGGTAAAGAACGCCGACTCGACGGTAAACAAGCCGCCCAGCCCCACCTTGGCTTCCGATTTTTTTGCTTTGGTCACCATTTTACGAAAAGTGGGGACACCGATTGTGGAGAGCACGCCGATGATGGCGACCACGATCAGAAGTTCAACCAGAGTAAAACCGCGAGAGTGACGGCGCGAAAGACGGGCCATTGAAATTCTCCTCGTGTTAAAAAAACTTATGACAAGAAAAACAGAATTGCTCGTGACAATTAATTATATCCTCGTTCTCAAAAATTCACACTTACTCTTCCTTATCACCAAAAATTGGGCAGGTAGTCATAGAGGGAAATGCGAATCAGCCGAAACCCAGGATAAGAATAGGTAAGAGGGGAAGAAAGGACAAAAACAAGAAGAAGTATCACGGCAACATCCCAGAAACGCGCCGCATTCAACTTTCCGCTCCGCGCTATCACCACTACCAATAGAGAGAGCGAAAGAGGGGAAAAGTAATGATAGAGGAACATGTATCTGCCGATCACCGCGAAGGGAAGGAAGCTAATCAAATAAGCTAAGCTCCACCAAGCAAGTTCCCTGTCTTTCTGAAGAGCACCTTGTTTTAAACTAAAAAGAAAAAGAATAAATGTCCCCCACCAAAAGAATAGATTCCCAATCTCCGTGAGATTGAGATCTGGGTAATGGAGTGTCTTTCCCCCAATCCAAATTGGACGCCCACCCAAGGGCCAAGTCCACCAATGGCTAGAGGAAGAATGTTCACGGCCCACCTTCTGATTAAACGAAAACATTTCACTGTGCTGGGAGAGGACCTCGGGCCAGAAGTCCGCCTGAATTCCGAGAAGGTGAAAATGCAGCCACCAGCCCACCAGATAGATCACAGACCCTGCCGCAAAAAAGACAAGAAACTTTTTTAGGGATTTCTCGCGAAATAGGTACACTAGCCCCAGAAACCCTCCGACAGCGAGCCCGGTGAACTTAGTCCCCAAAGCAAGACCCGAAAACACACCCGAGAGCCCGGCGCCAAGGAGTGGCCTTTTCTGTCGTGAATTCAAGTAACACCAAAGAGCGGCAAGAGAAGAAACCACGAGAAGACCATCTGTGGAAATTATTCTCGTGTGAACGACAAGTGCATTATCCAAACCGAGCCCAATTCCTGCCAGAGGGGCCTCGAGCCCGCGGCTTCCTGCCTTTCTAGCAAGGCAAAAAAACAGGATAGGAATCAGAATTCCACAAAGCGCCGGAAAAAACCGAATGGCAAAAAGAGGAAAATCCGGAGCATAGTCTCCTTCCTTATGAGTAAATTCCTCCTGATAGCCCAAAAAGCGAGCGACAATCGCGGTCATTAT
>JAHFAF010000160.1 GCA_023250715.1 Pseudobdellovibrionaceae bacterium
GTAACTCCGGGAGCTGTTTTAGCGTAAATGGACGACAAAATTCCTCGTCGGATATTGAGAAGGTGGGGAGTGAAGGTGATTTCAACCGGCTTTCCTCCGCCAAATTTCTTTAAACTCTGCTGAATTTCTGGCAGGTGCTGATGCCGAGAAATCCGGTAGGGAAGGCATTCCCCTTCCACCTCGGTAAAAAGCAAATGCTCGGCCGCTTTTCTTCCCGCGCCCGAAGTACCAGACTTCGCATCGACAATAATGGAATCGAGCTGCAGGTAATCGCGTTTCACGAGCGGTAAGAGGGCCATCAGGATTGAGGTCGCATAACATCCGGGGTTCGCGATGAGATTCGATTTCGGTTTCCCGGCCCATGGAGTCAGTCCGTATTCCGCTTTTGCTAAGAGATCCGGGGAAGAATGGGTGTGGTGGTACCAGGCGGGGTAGTCGTCGGCCGATTCCAATCGATACCCTCCCGAGAGGTCTATCACCTTTAAACCAACGTCCAGAAGTTTGGGGGCTAGCTCGAGAGAAACTTCCAAAGGTGTCGCGAGAAAAACCGTATCGAGCTCTCTTGCCCATTCGTCGAGATCTTTTACGTTCAAGACCGGAATCGATCGCGCGGAGGGGAGGTATCCCGTCCAATCAAAATCATTTTGAGTCGAAAAGCAGGCTCTTAGTTTTGCATTGGGGTGGCGAAGAAGAAGCCGCACAAGTTCGAGACCGGAATATCCGCTTGTACCGACGACGGCGACCTTTGGACTCAAGGGCAGGGTTGTATTTTGACTAGTCGCATAATTAGCGTCCATATATGCATTTATATGCAATTTCGCATAAAAAATAAAGCTAAATTATTGGCGTTTTGTGTAAAATATGCATAGATATGCATAGACGAAGCCGCGAGCGGATGCGAAGCGGTCTCATTGAGATTGCAATGCCGTCAGTAAGGAGATTGTCAGATGAAAAGCGTGATTCTTGTCTACTCGGGTGGTTTGGATACTTCGATTTGCATTCCGCTGATGCGCGAAGAGTACGGCTACGAGCGCATTGTCACCGTCACGGTTGATGTCGGGCAACCCGCCGAAGATATCAAGCAGGCCGCCGAAAAGGCCGCCCAGATGGGAACCGAACACTTCACAGTCGATGCAAAAGAAGAATTTGCGAAAGAGTACTGCTGGGCCTCGCTCAGGGCGAACGGCGAATACCAGGGCTACCCGCTCAGTACGGCCATAGCCCGCCCCATCATCGCGGCTAAGGCCGTGGAGCTTGCGAACCGATTGAAGATCACGTCTTTCGCTCATGGTTGCACCGGAAAAGGGAATGACCAATTCCGCATCGAGTACACCATCCGGGCTCTTTGTCCCCAGGCCACTATTCACGCGCCGATTCGGGAGAAAAACCTGACGCGTTCGTGGGAAATTGATTATGCGAAAAAGCACAATGTGCCGATACAGCAGAGCCTCGAGAAAATCTGGAGCATCGATGAAAACCTCTGGGGCCGTTCTATCGAGGGCGGCGAGCTAGAGAATCCCGAAAAAGCTCCGCCAGAAGTCATTTTTCAGTGGACCAAGGGTTTTGAGACCTCGGGCCACACGCCTCGCGAGGTAAAGGTGGCGTTTTCCGCAGGCGTTCCCGTCTCCATTGACGGTGAGAAAACGAGTCCCGCGCAATTGGTGAACAGGGCGAACCAGATCGCTGGCGATAATGGCGTTGGCAGGATCGATGTCATGGAAGATAGGCTTCTCGGGCTAAAGGTCCGTGAAAATTATGAGTGCCCGGGAGCGATACTCCTTCTCGCGGCTCACAAGGCTTTGGAGGCTTTGGTTTTGAGTCGCGAAGAGCAGAGATTCAAGCGCCTGGTCGATCAGGAATGGGCGCAATTGGCCTACAGCGGCCTGTGGTGGGATCCCTTCAAGGACGACCTCGATGCGTTTATTGAAAAGACCCAAGAGCGGGTGGAGGGAGAAGTGACCTTGCGCTTGTTCAAGGGCTCGCTCCAGGTGATTGGAAGAAAAAGCCCGTGGGCGCTTTACTCCCAAGAGTTGGCGTCGTTCGATACGACCACTTTCGAACAGAATGATGCTACCGGTATGGTGAAGCAGTTCGGCCTCGCTTCACGGCTCTATCTTTCTTTGAAGGGCAAGAAGTGAAGCTCTGGGGCGGAAGGTTTAAAACGGCGCTGAACTCGAGCTTACTCGAATTCAGTAGCTCCCTTTCCCAGGATCAGCGCTTAGCATTTGCTGATTTACAGGCGAGTGAAGCCCACGCGCGATCACTCGAAAGAGCGGGAGTCCTCTCGAAGTCCGAGCTTAAAGAGATTCAAGCAGGCCTTCAAGACCTTGCAGACGGATGGACAATTAATCCGGATGCGGAAGACGTCCACAGTGAAATTGAAAGAGTGCTCACTGAAAAAATTGGTGCGGTTGCCGGAAAACTTCACACGGGAAGAAGCCGAAACGATCAAGTTGTGACCGCTACGCGTCTTTATCTAAGGGGCGAACTCGATCGGTTGCATGTTGAAATCAAAACACTTCAAAAGCAATTCATCGAGGCGGCGGAAAAGAACGTGGGGACATTGCTTCCGGGTGTGACGCATCTTCAGCATGCGCAACCCGTCTCGCTTGCGCATCACCTGCTCGCTTATTTTTGGATGCTCGAGCGGGATAAGGAGCGCTTTCTAGAAATAAGAAAGCGTGTGAACCAGTTGCCTTTGGGTGCAGGGGCGCTGGCGGGAACCCCCTTTGCCGTGGATAGACTGCATGTAGCAAGAGATCTCGGTTTCGAAGGGGTGTGTGAGAATAGCCTCGATGCCGTTTCGGACAGGGATTTCGCTGTTGAATTTTTGGCAGCCGGCACCCTGACGATGTTGCATCTCTCGCGCTTGAGCGAAGAGTGGGTGCTTTGGTCGACACCGGAGTACGGCTTTATCGAGCTCGACGACGCTGTCTCGACCGGAAGTAGCCTCATGCCCCAGAAGAAAAACCCCGATATCGCGGAATTGATTAGAGGAAGAGTCGGAAGGCTGCAAGGGGCGTGGGTAGGACTCACTAGCGTCTTGAAGGGGCTCCCCCTTTCCTACCAACGCGATCTCCAAGAAGACAAATGGCACCTATTCCAAGGCCTCGATTGCGTCCAATCCTGCCTCTCCGCCACCCAAGACCTCCTAAAAGGTACCCACTTCCTTTTAGGACGTATGGGCCAATCCCTAAAAACGGATTTTTCGAACGCGACGGACGTGGCCGATTACCTCGTGAAAAAGGGAATGCCTTTTCGCGCGGCCCACGAAGTGGTGGGGAAGATAGTGGTGACCTGTCTTGAGAAAAAATGCTCGCTCCTGGAACTTCCTTTGGCGGAGTATCGAAAATTCAGCGGCGACTTTAGCGAGGACATTTTCGCGAAGCTGACGCCGGAGGCGGTGGTCGGGGCCCGCAAAGAGCGAGGTGGTACCGCTCCTGAGGCAGTGCAACTGCAATTGAAGCTCGCAAGAGAGAAGGTTATATGACCTCCGCCGAAATCATTGCACTCGAAGAAAAATATGGCGCTCATAATTACTTCCCCGTTCCTGTAGTCATCGCGAAGGGGCAAGGCGTTCGTGTTTGGGATCCGGAAGGGAAAGAATACTTGGATTTTCTCTCCGGCATTTGCGCCGTCGGCCAAGGACACTGTCATCCCAAGCTTGTGAGAGCACTTCAGGAGCAGGCGGAAAAGCTTACTCTCATCTCCCGCGCCTTTTACTCCGATCAATTTGGCCCCTTTGCCGAGTACATCACGAAATATTTCGGTTACCAGCGCGTTTTGATGATGAATACCGGTGTCGAGGCCTTTGAGACAGCTTGCAAACTTTCGCGCAAATGGGGCTATACGAAAAAGGGAATTCCCGAGAACGAAGCGAAAATCTTGGTGGCCGAAGGCAATTTCCACGGGCGAACCCTTGCCGCCATCTCCGCTTCCACAAGCCCCGATTCGATGAAAAATTTTGGCCCGGCCGCTCCCGGTTTTCTTTCCGTCCCTTTCGGCGACTTACAAGCGCTAGAAGAAAAGTTATGCGACACTAAGATAGCTGCCTTTGTCGTCGAGCCAATTCAAGGGGAGGGCGGGGTGGTTCTTCCCCCCGAGGGATATCTGCGAGCTGTGCGAAAACTTTGTAGCGAGAAAAACGTTTTGTTCGTCGCCGATGAAATCCAAACTGGCATTGGCCGCACAGGGCGTCTTCTCGCCTGCGATTATGAAGAGGTGCGGCCCGATGTAGTGCTCTTGGGAAAATCTCTTTCTGGCGGACTCTTTCCCGTTTCCGCGGTTCTGGCAGATGACCCGGTAATGCTGAGCTTTCAACCGGGAGATCATGGATCGACTTTCGGAGGAAATCCTCTCGCTTGTGCCGTGGCCCGCGTGGCGCTTGAGATTGTTAAGGATGAGGGCCTTGTTCAAAATTCCGCTCGGCAGGGAGAACTTCTGCGGCGGCTCCTCAGGGAAGCAAAGCTACCCCATGTCCGTGAGGTGCGCGGTCGTGGCCTATTGAACGCGGTGGAATTCGAAAAGGACGCACCGGTCAAGGCGAGCACACTTTGCCTTGCTCTACGTGACAACGGGATTCTAGCGAAAAACACTCGCGAGTCGGTGATTCGTTTTGCGCCGCCTCTGGTGATTCAAGAATCTGAGATTCGACTAGGGGTAGAACGGATCGTTACTGCCTTTCGGCCAGTAACATAGAATTCCGTTTGGGATCGAATTGCAGCGATCATCTGAGTGCCAGCAGGCACCATTTCTTCTCGGGTTGGATTGTTTGCACTCACTTTCCCCCGGATAACAACCCACCACCGACCAAAAATGCGCCGGACAAAAATCCTCGGGCTTCTCCGCCCCGATTGCCGCGACACTCAATAAAACCAACAAAACAGCCTTCATCGACCCTCCCAAACAGATCTATGAAACTCAAAATACCGCACGGTGTCAATGGGTAGTGGGCTTATCCTGGTTTAGACAAATTAGACTCAACTCTAATTTATCTTGATAAAAATTAGAGTTTGGTCGAATATATCTATAGTGATTGAAAGATATCTTTCCTCCTACCTCACCAAGGATCTCAAGAAAAAGATGGTTTTCCTTGGCGGTCCCCGACAGGTCGGGAAGACCACGTTAGCGCTTTCGCTTCTAAGTAGCGCCGACGAATCTCACCCCGCTTATCTAAATTGGGATGTCCCTGGCGTGCAGAAGCAATTGATGGCTGGAGTTCTCCCCGGAAATGAGCCCCTGATCGTGTTGGACGAAATTCACAAATATCGGTCCTGGAGAAACCTTGTTAAAGGGCTCTATGATTCGAACCGTAGCAGGCGATCCTTTCTCATTACTGGATCGGCCCGGCTCGATTATTACCGGCGGGGAGGGGATTCCTTGCAGGGGCGATACCATTACTACCGTCTCCACCCCTTTAGCCTTCCTGAGCTTGGCGAGAAAGCAAGTGATGTTGAACTCGCTACCCTTTTGAAATTCGGCGGGTTCCCAGAACCGTTATTTTCCCAAGAGCCATCAGAGTGGAAGCGTTGGCAACGCGAGCGTAAGTCACGGGTGATTAGAGAGGACCTCCTTTCTCTTGAAATGGTAAAGGAGGTGTCCCAACTCGACCTACTGGTGAATTTACTTCCGGATCGAGTGGGCTCTCCACTTTCTATAGCGAATATCCGAAATGATTTGAGTGTCGCGTTCGAGACTGTTGAGCGATGGGTAATGATCCTGGAGAATCTATACTATTGCTTTCGTATTTCTCCTTTTGGCCCGCCCAAACTCAAGGCGGTACGAAAGGAACAAAAACTTTATTTGTGGGATTGGTCCCAGTGCGAGGACCCAGGAAAGCGTTTTGAGAACATGGTTGCGAGCCACCTTCTAAAATACTGCCATTTCATCGAAGATACTTCCGGGGATGAGATGGAGCTACGTTTTCTAAAGAGTCTGACAAAAAAGGAAATCGACTTTGTTGTTATGAAAAACAAAAAACCCCTCTTCGCGGTGGAGTGTAAATCAGGCGATCGCGATCTGAGTCCCAATATTGCTTACTTTGCGGAACGAACGAACATTCCGCAATTCTTCCAAGTGCATCTGGGAACTAAAGACGTGGAGCACGCGGGAGCAAGGGCGAGGATCCTGAATTTTAAGAAGTTTTGTAGAGAGGTAAAGCTCGTCTAAGAACTCGAGTCATTCGACTATCTAATACAACGGGGAGCATGCTCCCCTCCCGCCATTCCTTTTCCAATGCAATGACATGAAGCTAGGGGATTGACGAGGTTCTCAAAAATGAGTACTATTAGCGATGACGTGCCTACGTGGTCCGTCCTTTTGGTTTCAAAGGCAGCGAGTGAGCTTGGAGAAGCTCCCGCTTCCGTTCGAAAGAAGTTTGACCAGTGGGTCATCGCCGTCCAGGCCTTCGGACCATGGCTTAAGGGAGGTTGGCGTACTGAGGCTTTATCCGGCGTTCTCAAGGGCTTTTACTCCATTCGGCTCAATCGCACATGGAGAGCAATATTTGAAGTCAGGCCGGAACGGAAAGTGGTCGTCATAAGAATAAGCGCTCACGACTATAAGGGCGTGGGAAGGAGAAATTGACGTGAAAGCAGGTCGTCTTTTTGAAAAGGCACTTAAGCAAGCACACCTTACGTTAAAATCGGGAGTGGAATTGAAGATCAGAGTTCAGGGAAGGGGAGAGAATCTTCATTTTGTCGTTCGTCCCTCTGAAATTAGTGAGTTCGAGACTTCTATCCTAGAACGCTCGACGAAGGTTTCTGTTGAGGGCATGAAGCCCTACGATCCAAAAATGCCTGTCGGTGAACGCATTCGGACATTACGAAAAACTGCGGGACTTACTTTGGATGCGGTTGCCACGAAGGCAGATATCACCAAGGGGAGCCTATGCTCCATTGAAAAGGGAGAACGTCCGGCGGGCCTCGCCGTTCTAAAGAGGATATCGAAAGCCCTCGGCGTTTCTATCACAGTTCTGGTGGGGTAAATTCAGTGCTTCTTGAGCTTTGCTAAGATGAGCAGGACTCCCGTGAGAGCGATCCCAAGACCAAGGAGAAGGGTATTCGGAATTTGAGGTTCCGGCTCCGGCTCTTCCGCTTTCGCCGTTAGGGGCCCGACGGAAGCATCCACTTGATGAATGGTTGCGTCCACCTTCAGCTCCGGCGTGGACGCAGTTTCTCTTCCATCGTCCAGGGGCCCAAGCGATGCCGGCATTCTATCGGCCGGTTTCTTCTCAGTGAGTGCTTGAATGATTTTCTTAATCCAACCCTTTGCCGTGTCTTTTAAGAGGAGTGTAGTTTTCGAAAACGCTTCATCCAATGCCCCTCGATTCGGCGTGCGTAGCGAAGGAGAAGCCTTCTGATTCGAAAGCTCTCTCGCGGCTAATACCTTTGGCGTCTTCTCCACTTTCAAAAGCTTCGCAAACTCCCCCAACTTCTTCGACGTATCCGTTGGAAGACTCTCACTTCCCACACCAGTAGTACCACTCGTCTGAATAACCACCGCCATCGGCTCGCCCGGCTTCAAAATCGGAATCGGCCCATCCGCCTCAATCGACTCCGGCGGCCTCGTACTGGTCGTCATCGGCGACAAATTCATAATCTGCGAGACAATCTGATTCGCAGACCCTTCATCCCGTGGCCCGTCATTATACGTCTTGATCAACAACTCGAGCTTAGCTTTTTCTTCTGGTTTCAAATTATTGGACTGAATCTTACCGATGACACTCTTAAGCTTCGCTTCCGATTGCGCTTTCACTTCCGCATTCTTCTTGGCTGAAGGCATTTCTAGGGTGCCGCTAACTTGAGTGGGCTGATACTTCGGAGAGATTTCATATTGCGAAAGATTCTGATCGTCGGGTCGTTCACCTTTATTGTGCTTCACTTCGTCCGGCGCGGGCTGCGGCCGATCGACCTTAGCGCCTACTTTTTGGATTGTGTCTTCTAGATTGCGTTGGAGGGCTTGCTCGCGTTGCTGGGGGGCGAGTTCGGGCGGCTCTGCGGGCCCTGCCTGATTAGAAGGGCCACGAGGCTCCTCCGGTTTGTCAGTTGTGCGCGTTCCAGGGGCTGGCCCTACCTGTCGGCTGCAGTTGGGATCGGTTTCCGGATCACACGCGTAAGAAAGTTTGCCAAAGGACAATAGCAAAATAGCAATGGTAAGGGCTCTAATCATCAGTAGACGATCAGAATGCATCTGCGGTGCCACAGAGTTTAGCCGTTGCAACAGGCTGTAGAGTGACAAGTTTTGTCACTTTGCTGGGCTTGGCGCTAGAGAGCTTGGCAAGCCCTTGAAATCACAGTGCCTTCTTGTGTCTCCAGGGTAACAGGCAATTCAATTGCATCAATTAGCCCAATTTATGAGTTTAAGTAATTGTAAGTACACCTATTTATTGTATTCAGTGTGTAATGGCTATGCGCATTAAATTTATTCACTATAATCGTAAAGGCTATGATAATTGAGCTATCAAAACTCGCGAAAAAAATGAAATTTTTACTAGTCTTTTCTGTTTTTTTTGGAACTTCTGAATTGAATGCGTCTGCAGAAATCTCGCTTCAGGAGATTCCCTATGGTTCTCGAAAATTTTGCATTTACTCTGATGAGAAAAGGGACCCTGGTTTCGTAGTTACTCGCACTTGTTCAGTCTTAAAAGATGAGTCCTGCCCAGACCTTGATACCTGTGAAAAAGATAAAACTGTAAAATCAAAATTTGCGAAACTTTCGGATGAAAAAGATAAAAAATGGAATCGAGACGATGGGGCGACATGTTTATATCCACCTCGTCCCATATCGATGCATCGATCGGATGGAGTGTTCATTTGCTCATCGGTGGTTCGGTGCGGCAAAGATGGGAAATGGCTAAATTACGAACGAGCATCCTGCATGGGCAACCCTGACCCTGATACAGACGGTGGAGCTATTTGCCCCGGGCTTACGGCCTGCAAGGACCCTAAGCTAGTTCTTCCTCGTCCACCCGCGAAAGGTGCCATGGTCTCCGGCTTTGTCCCGACACCGACGAATCACACGGGCGGCGGTAAGTAGGTTTCCTCAAGGAAGCGGTAAGAGAGAACGGTATGGCATACCTTTGTGAAGGTAGATTTTACTTACTTACAAAACTTCTTCTTCGCCTCGCGGACGCGGTTTGAACTAAAGCCTCGCACCGCCATCAACCCCAACAACAAGCAGAGGATGCCCACCGACCCGATATTGCCGGCGAGGAAGGCGAAGTAGGTGATTGTCGCGGAGACGGCCATTACCGAAAAGATTACAGGAATGGCCTGGCGGCCCTCCTCGGTTTGGCCGATGGCTTCTAGGCGGACCAGGCAGTAGCCCTCGTAAAGAACCGACGCGATCAGGATAAGAGGAAGAATCACGAGCATTGAGTTCCCACGCATAGTGATGAGGGCCGTAACGGCGAGCAACATCAACGCTAGCGTGGTTTTGGCGATGGTGTCGGCGGCAATGTCTTTCAGCTTGCCTAAAGAAATTCGACCTTCGATCAAGAATTTCGCACCCAAGAGGGAGCAAAGGATTGGTGCTGCTGTGGTTCCGATGTCGAACGAAGCGAGCGGTGCGGGATTCTGAGTCTTTTGGGAA
>JAHFAF010000501.1 GCA_023250715.1 Pseudobdellovibrionaceae bacterium
CCGTGTAGTCTTCCTCTGAAAGGACCAAAAGCGTGCGCTGGTTTTTGGATTCAGCGGCCAACAGAGCTGCCTGTAAATCCGCAGCCGTCACGACGGTCTGGATCTGCCAGCCCAACGGCCAGTTCATTTTTTCAAGTGAAGGCCCCTCTTTGATTACAAAAAGAGTTTGCCGCGCACTCATCTCGAGCGTGAAAGCCATAGAGAAGATCCCAATTCCTCATAGTCTTTTCGGCTAAATAGGCTGAAAACCTGAGGGGGTATAATCCTATGCGTCGTAGTCGATTAGAGGGCTTTGGTGTACCCGCCATCCACAAGGATATCGGTGCCGGTAATGAAGGTATTTGCTTGAGAGCAGAGGAAAGCGGCAACTCGCCCAATTTCTTCGGGCTCTGCGATGCGGCCCAAGGCGCTTTCTTCGGACATGGACCTGTAGAAGACGGGGCTCTTTTTCTCGAGGTCTTTCAAACGATCGGTGTTCGTGGGGCCCGGAAGCAAGTTATTCACGAGAATCCCAGAGCGGCCTAGCTCCTTGGCCATCTCCTTCGTCCAGGCCGTGATCCCGGCGCGGAAGGTGCTGCTGATGGGAAGTTTTGGAATAATTTCCTTCGCTGAAGTAGAAGTGATATTCAAAATTCTTCCCCAGCCTCGCCTGCGCATCGCCGGTACTAACAACTGACTTGTAATGATGAGGCTTCTCAAGAGTGCTGCATAACCGCGATCCCAGTCTTCCAATTTGATCTCGGTGGGATTACCAGCCGCCGGGCCTCCGACGTTATTAACGACGATATCCACCTCTCCCCCGCCCATAATCCTTTCGATCCCCTCGCGAAGGCTTTGCTCTTGGGAGATATCGAGTGCAACCCCTTCCCCCGAAAGCTCGGCCGCGATCGCTTTCACGCGAGCGATTTGTCTGCTCGCCACTACGATTCGAGCCCCTTCCGCTTTCAAACACTTGGCAATAGCCAGGCCCAATCCCGATGTCCCCCCCAAAACCAACGCTCTTTTGTCTTTCAATCCGAAATCCACTTTATCCTCCCATGAGACGCTCAATCTTTTCGCGCCATCGGCTCTCTACCATTTTTCTGATTTCCGCATGCTCCGGCAATTTCAAGTCTGGATCCTTTGCCAAGACGGCCTGCGCCTCTTCCCTTGCCAGAGATAACAGGTCCGCATCCCGCAAAATATGCCCCACCCTAAATCCCGGCAGCCCGCTTTGTCTCGTACCCAGAAACTCTCCCGGCCCGCGAATTTTTAAATCTTCTTCCGCAATCACAAATCCATCTTCAGTCATTTCCATCACACGTAAGCGCTCGGAGATCCCTTTGCCCGCGACTAGTAGGCACTGGCTCGCCTGACTACCTCGCCCTACACGTCCACGAAGTTGGTGCAGCTGCGAAAGGCCTAGCCTTTCCGGATGCTCGATAACCATGAGAGTGGCATTCGCGACATCGATACCTACTTCGATCACAGTTGTGGAAACGAGGAGATTGTATTTCTTGGCTTTGAAGTCGGTAAGGATCTGATCTTTTTCCTCGGGCTTCAATCTTCCATGCAAAAGACCCACGGAGAACTCCGGAAAAACCTCCCGTCTCAATCGATCGTGCATCTCGGTCGCCGATTTCAGCTCGAGCTTCTCGGAGTTTTCCACCAGAGGATAGATGACGTAAGCCTGCTCTCCCCGACTCATTGTCTCTCTAATACGCTGATAGAGTCTGGGGCGCTCTCGATCCCGAATAATCTCCGTTTTCACCGGTTGCCGTCCAGCCGGCTTTTCTCGAAGCAAGGAAAGATCGAGATCTCCATATAAGGTGAGTGCCAGGGTACGGGGAATGGGAGTTGCGGTCATCATCAATAGGTGAGGCACAGCTCCGTCCGCTTTTTTCAGCAATTCATTTCTTTGTTCGACGCCAAATCGATGCTGTTCGTCGACGACAACTAGCCCTAACCGCGAAAATTCCACGCCACTTTGAAATAGGGCATGGGTGCCGACGATGACTTCCGCCTGGCCCTTCCTCACTTTTTCCCGAGTCTCTTTCTTACTCGAACTGGCACTAGTCACAAGCTCGGCCTTTAGCCCGAGCTTCTCAGCCGTTCGCAAATGTTGTTGCGCCAGGATCTCCGTGGGCGCCATGATGGCGGTTTGATATCCAGCACCCGCTGCCATGGCAGCCGCCGAAAGGGCCACCACTGTTTTTCCAGCCCCTACGTCTCCTTGTAGAAGGCGAGTCATTGCCCGACCCCCACTTAAATCCTTTTGGATTTCCAGAATGACTTTTTCCTGATCCCCGGTGAGGGAAAAGGGCAAGCTAGAGACAAACTTCTTCAGAGAATTCACTCCGCCGGCAAGATCGGGGGCTAACTCCTTTTTCCATTTTCTTTTTTTTAGGCCCAGGCCCAGTTGAAGAACAAAAAACTCCTCAAATACAATTCTGCGAACTGCTGTGTTGAGAGATCCTGGCTCCGGAATTTCCTTGGGATAGTGGATCGCAACAAAGCTCTCCCGAATCGACGGTAAACCTAACCGAACACGCATGGAGTCTGGCAGCGGCTCCGTAAGACCCGGCAAGGATCCCTTAATCGCTTGCGCCAAAATTTTTCGAAGCGTCTTCTGCGCAAGACCTTCCGTCTCGCTATAGACCGGGATGATGCGGCCGAAATGGTAGCTCGCAGGCGGCCTTCCTTCGACGAGCTCCATCACCTTTTCATATTCCGGATGAACGATCTGAGCCGAAACACCGTAGAAATCCACCTGCCCATAAATGAGAAAGTAAGCCCCCTTCACAAATTCTTCCGCCAAGGAAGGGTAAGCATGGAACCAAAACAATTTTAGCCGCCCCGTTTTGTCCGCGACCACCGCCTCGAAGCGCGATTGACGGCCATGACGGGTTAATCGGCTAGAAACCACCTGGGCGAAAAGGGTGACCGGTCCACCCACTGCTATATTG
>JAHFAF010000502.1 GCA_023250715.1 Pseudobdellovibrionaceae bacterium
TTCCATTTCGGCGAAGATCGTAGAGATGACCACCTCCTTTACCCGAAATATTGGTTTCAAGACCCTCAATCTTGCCTCGTCATTTAGCGGAGTCGATATTAGTCAGAAGTTTGGGTTCGACACGAAGGGGACGCAATCGATCTCGACACTCAAGGCGCCGAGTTTCGCCAATCTCGAAACAGATTTTCGTCTTGGCGAATTGGAAAACAAAGTGCGCACTCTGGCCAGTCCGTCTGTGTCCGTCGTGGCCAATCAGCAGGCCAATATAAATCAAGCTCTCTCCTTTTTCGTAATCAACGGAGATGCAGTGGCTGGCGGACAAGTGATTCCGGGTGTTCGACAGATCACCGCGAACCTCACCATGGATGTGACTCCCATCGTTTCCGGCGACGGATCGATTTTTATGACGGTAAATATCAAGAACGAAGTTCCCGTCGGAAAGCCACCTGATTTACAGATCAACGCGCGAAGCGTTCAGACTCAAGTGTTGATTGAAAACGGTGACACGGCGGTAATCGGGGGTGTCTTCTCCAATACCGTCAATACCGCGAAGGAAGGTGTCCCCTTCTTGATGCGTGTGCCTATACTTAGCTTTTTCTTTTCTGCCTCGTCCGTTTCTGACACGAAGTCCGAAGTCTTCATTTTCCTAACGGCCAAGATCATGAACCCGGAAGAGTCCCTTAGACGGACGCTCTAACATCGAGGAGTCGCATGAGCTGGATCTGGATGGCGCAATTGGCACTGGACGTCGGATTGATCTTCACCGTGATGGCGCTATGGCGCCCAAACCCAAAGAAAAATGCCGAGGAGGTGGAAGAGCGCATCGCTGGCTCGCTCAACCTTCTCGAATCCAGAGCGGCTCAATTGGAAAAGGAGATGCAAGCGCATCGCAAAGTAATCGACGAGCAACTCAGCTCGTTACTTGGAGTTTGCGAGCAAGCGCGAAATTTGCTCGATAAGAGTCCTTGGCGCGTCACTTCTTTCACCCCATCGAGAGAAGAGCGAGAATTAAAATCCCTAGCGCAGCCGGACAGACATCCCGAGGTTGTTCCGACGAAGATTCCGACTTTGCAAGAGCTCGAACAGGTGAAACGTCGGCACCATTCCGACATCACTTTGGATCTCAAGACCCTCCTTAAAGATCAATTGGCGTAATTCTTCCGAAAAATCCTCTCTATCGTCGATAAAGACGCCTCCAAGGAGGGGTTTTTCACGGCAATTTTTTTCGATTCTGCCGTTAACAATCGACGACACTCCTTGTTGAATGCGGTGCTAAATTTAGGTTGACAGCTATTGTCAGTAACCGAAGAATACATCCTGAAACGGGGTGCCACACCCGGGCTTTTCTATGGGTGAAGCCGGATGGCGCATTCCGAGTAGGGGGTTGGTAAGCGGTTCTTTCGTCACTTGGGGATCCAAATTAAAGCTTTGGGAAGTTTTGAAGCGGGTTTCTGTCAGGGGTTTTCTTCTGAACTGGTGTCGAAAGGTGACCTCTTCGGTTACAACCTTCCAAGAACAGTTAAATGACCTTTTCAGGGTTTGGGGGTAAAAAATGGAGAAGGCTAAAGTCATTAAGCGTTATCAGAACCGTAAACTGTACGATACAGATGCTAGCTGTTATGTGACGCTCGATGAAATCGCAGAAATGATTCAACAGGGAGAAGATGTCACGGTTGTAGACAACCGGAATCAAAAGGACATCACGGCGGCTACGCTCACTCAAATTATCTTTGAGAAGCAGAAGCGTTCTGAAACGCCGGTACCGATTTCCACTTTGCGGCACATTATTCAGAACGGGGATGGATCTTTTAGTTCCTTCCTCGCCAAGGGCTCCGATGGAAGCCAGTTGGAAGTAATTCGCGCCTTGGAAAACCAAGTGCGTGATTTAGGTTCTAAGCTGGATGCTGTCGAGCGCAAGGCGGGTGGAGTCGGCGGTAAAGAAGCCACCACTACAGCCAAAGCTGCGGAAGTTTGAAATCCTTGGGCTGGTCCAGCGAAGCGGACAAGTCTGGGAGAAATCCTTGGGCTGGTCCAGCGAAGCGGACAAGTCTGGGAGAAATCCTTGGGCTGGTCCAGCGAAGCGGACGAGCCAGGGTCGACATCCTTTGGCTGGTCTCGACGAAGTCGTGACTTGCCTGGGTGAAAGCTCCTAAGGATCTTGACATTTCCTAAGTAGTTAAAGGGTTTTCCATTCACCCTCCTCCTTTTTTTGGGGGAGGGTGAATACTTTTAAGTATTTGAAAAGTAAAGACTATTTTGTCTTGGTGACCCGAGTAGAATTTGCCATAATAGAGTCAGCTCCCCTGTCCGGTGCGTGAGTGTGACTATTCTACCCTACAAGTTCTTAACCGGAAGCTTTCACTTGTTGCGGTGTGCATGCCTGCTTCGGTAGGAAGCCTAAAGCAGCAATAAAGCGACCACCTGATCCTTGGGTTAAGAATTTTCCATGTCACGGCCACGATGGGGGGGTATCTAAATTGTTAAGGATTAAGGCTTAAGGATTAATTCTTAAGATAAAGCTGCCATGTTCACAAGCAACCGCACAATCAAATGGATTGAAAATCTCGCCGACCAAGAACTCCAAATAAGTGCCGGGGAAAAAGCCTCTATCGACATCATTCACACCAAAGTAGAGGTGTTGAATGTTGAGACTGCAACATTCGTTCGAGACCTCTACGCTCACGTTGAATATTTGGCGCAGCTCTTCAACTCGAAAGTGCTTTCGGACTCCCTACAGTTGAAACTAGCCCGCTCTCCGGAGCAATCTGAAGGGTTCACTGTCAGTCGAAATGGGATGAAATTAACTCTTACAAAGCCTCAGCCTGGCGTGGTTCAACTTCAGTGCGATAAACAATTTAAAGACGAGGATTCACGCATGAAATCGAGCGTGATGTTTTCCGGCATCTTTGAAGCGGGCTTTGGAACTTTTCACGATGTTC
>JAHFAF010000005.1 GCA_023250715.1 Pseudobdellovibrionaceae bacterium
TGCCATATGATGGAGGAGGGGAGACCCGAAACCATTGAATCCGAAGAGCCGTGTGTGAACAGCACTAGCACGGTTCTGTGAGAGGCGGCCTCGGTGACGGGGCCGCCTACTCGACGGGCGCTATAGCCCCCGTAGTTCAGGCGCGCAGCATGCCGTGAGTCACCACCTGAGAGCCAGCAAACAAATTGCGACCGATAGGGAGCGATTTGCTTTGCGCCAGCTCGAAGGTGAGTGCGAACGGCCGCGCACCCGTTCCAAGCCATTTGGGAGCCGCAATGCGGAGCATGCCCGCGGCTCTTGGCTGGCCCTTGTTGCACGAAGTACCGCGACCTCCTGTCTTAATTTTGGGGGGGTATTATGGTACTTAAATCAGAACTTGAAGTAATCATATATTGCGGACGCCAAGACATTTAGGAAGACCGCGAAGAGGCTTGCGATTAAAAATGCCTGAATTGGATTCTTCTTTACAACTTTTTCAATTCTATAAAAGAGGTGTTTTTTTATCCGTTTTAGTTCTTTTTGTACGCCTTCAATAAGGCCGGTTGGAATTGGTCTTTTCCTTAGGCGAGCCTGGCATTCGTTGCAAATAATTGGCTTATCTGAAGAATAGACAATTCGTTCGACAAAAACATTCATGTCAAAAAGACATCCCCTCGTTTCATGATGAGGGATCAAATGAACGAGATTATTTATCTTCCCGCCATTTTCGTACAAGAAAATAACCATTTCGTAGATGCACCGAATTATATAGTTTTCAACAGGAATGTTTTCTTGTTTTAGGAATTCTAATACTGGGTAAATTGAAAGCACCGCGCGATTTTCGTCGATCCGGTGCATATAAAAGTTGTTTTCTAGGGGTTGGTCCACAAGTCCGATTAAAAGATCATAATCAGGTTCGATTTCACCCATGTCTTCCGAAATCATTTTGGTTGGGTATACATAATCATCTTTAAAATGATTGACGTCAATATCTGCTTTGATTCGAGTGCCTGAAATTACGAAGTAATTGGAGGACCATTTTTCAAGTTTTGAGAAATCGATGGAATGATTGAAACAGCCAAGTCTGCAAAGTTTTACTTTTTTCATTCTGGTTTCATTTTCCTTTTCTTACCCCCCCCAAAATTAATCATTTATCAATTTCACGGTGACTGAAAGATCACCGGGAAACACTTTGAGTCGCGGTATTTTGTGCAACGTTCCCGCCATTACGAAGTGGGTTTTGAGGAGATGCTCGCCACGCGAGGATTTGGGCGAAGTGGGGCACTACCGCCCCCGTAGCCCAAACCCGCAGCGTGCAATGAAGACGGGTTGAGGCAAACTGACGAAGACCTCCGGAGAAGAACTCAGGGGAAAGTCAGTGCAGCCGAAACCCAGTCTGAATTGCCGGGCACTCCTCAAAACCCATTTGGGCGAAGCCCCGAGCGAGTAGAGAATCCATAGAAACGACAATCGAGCGAAGTGTAATGGCTGCTGTTGTGTTCTAGTGGGGGTGCGCTGGTTGCCGAGCACACGACGTGTGAGGCAACGCGGGACAGCGAAGAGTTTTCTCTTGTTTTCGCGCGCATTCTTAGAATTGCCATCTTTAATGGTTTTATACATCAGAATTCTGAGATCTCTTCACCGCATGGCGAAGTGACTTCATTTTGCAATGCCAACATTGTATCCTTGAAGAAGGGGGCATTCGCATTTTTCTCATTGATGTTCAGATTTCTGTAATCGTGGCTGAGGGATCGGGAGCAAAAAGTTCCCGATTTTCTACCTTTTTCAGAATGACGTGGGTTATTGGAGTAAATACGTGGATGGGATACGGAGCTGTCCTGTCGGATACCTGCGTGACATTTTTGGACGGGTCTACCGCAGATCTGGTCCAAAAGGCGTACCCCGTCGGACGTTTCATTGTCGGTGGATTTGCCGGCGGTATTCGGAACGGCTTCATTCTTCTGGGCGACTTGCAGAGGCATCTGTATGAACCAGACATGACCCGGGCCTGGAACCCGGAGATCATCGCGGAGGACTGGAGCCGGAATGCCATGATGATCTACGAAAACCATTCCGACTACCAGAAGGATATGGAAACCCATATCCTCTTGACCGGAGCCCATCCTACCGAGGATGCTGGCATCCCTGGCTTCGCCAAGATTATCGGCGTAATTATGAAATCCCCCGATTTCCATCCCGAGTTCTATTTTGGCAATATGGACATGTACAGCATCGGGAGCGGAAACTACGTAGATGAATACCTAAAGCTCCTCGCCGAGATCCGGAAGGATTGGCCCAAGTTGATACAGGCCGAGGTTGGAAAAAATCCTGGTGGGTATGCCCGCATGTTGGATTCGCTGGTAAACCAGGCGATCTTCGAAAATCCCGTACCCGGAATCAGCAGCTACATCAATCATCTGATTGTCGGCCGAAATTCGCTGAATGGAGGGGCATCGAAGCGGACGGACCACCCTCCCGGAAAAGAACCGTTCGTTCACCCACGACCTCCAGTCGCAACCTCCTGGCCGGAATTTGTCCGCATGGTGAATGCCCAAGGAACCGGAACCAAGGCTGAATCAGCTGTGGGGTAACCCACTCGTCCCCTAGTGTCCGCTTAAGGTAAACCAGGAACAGGCGCGGCAGGTTTATATATTCCTTTTTGCCTGGTTCCACAGTTAAATACATTTCAATAGCGGTCCATTTTCTTTTTCTCATTTCCAATTTTGCTAGGATTGAGTTTCGTGTCTTCGCGAGCTCCGGTAATATTATCATTGATTTTTCCAAGTGAATTGGTAACAGAATCAAATAGGATCTTTTGTTCAGCCGATTGCCTTAATATCCCATCCAGTATTTCTTGGTTTCTTTTCGCATCATTTTTTGAGTCAAAGAAAGTAAATACCGATATTCCAGTTGAGATTGCGATCGAAACAATTGCGATTCCAATTGTTATTTTATTG
>JAHFAF010000503.1 GCA_023250715.1 Pseudobdellovibrionaceae bacterium
AAGTGCGGCAGAGCACGCCCTAAGATTCATAACAATACCTTCTGTAAGAAAGCGTCTCACTCCCTCCGCACTTCTAATACTGGATGAAGAATTCAGGCAGGATCCGACCCATCTAACCATCGTCGGTGGAAAGGCGGATTCCAGTGCAAGAGATCTGTTTCTAGCGGCGATAAGATTTCCCGATAATTATTTGAGGGTAGAATGGTGGGACAAGGCCGAGGGAAACCTTCCCCGGAACGATGTCTCGTACCCGATGTTATCTAAAGCGGCGGCATTTCTATGCTCTGAAAAAAAATGTTCCTTGCCTATCTATGAAGGGGCAATGCTCGCAAAAAGAATTAAGGATTAAAGATTAGCAATTAATAGTTAAAAAGCGGGGGACTGTTTTCCTTGTTCAGGAAACAGTCCCCCGCGACGCCTTGGTTTAGAGTGGATTGGAGTAGGAAACTTTTACTGACCCTCTGAATACCCTTGCAAGGCATACTGACTTGCCTGCGAGTATTGTTGGATGCCGCCGCTTTGATACGGAGAAAAGTTGGGGTACGTAAGATTGTAGCCCTCATAGCCGAGCCCTTGGGAGCCGTATTGCTGGGACATCCAGGTCATTAAGAAATTCTGATCGTGCAGCGCAAGGGAAAGATAGCGTGCGAGTAAAACCATTCTGAAATAGTAAGTGGCGCGACTTATCGGAATATTCTGAAGCAGTGCTCGCACCGATTGTAGCGCTGAAACCGGATTCGAATTAAAGGAGTAGTTCTGCCCTGTGTAATTGTAGGTGTTGTTATAGTTGAATGGGTTTCCGTAAGTGTAGTTCCCGTACGGGAAAGCAAGGGTCGCAGCCCCTCTCGCCGCTCGTTGATTCGAGGGCACGAAAGCGCCGCTATACAAGAAGCTCAGCCGTTGCAATTTTTCAGATGACTGAGATTGAAAATCGTTTTTAACACCCTCTAGCTCGCTTTTCTGGCAGGCGACCAGCGCCAGGCATAAGCCGAGGAATAAGGCTGTAGTGACTCGTCTATAAATAATTTTGCCGTACATAGGTTGCTCTCTCTTCTAGTTGCTAAAACTGACCTTGATGGGCCTGGCGAATCATCCCATTCATGTTCTGTATGTAATTGCCGTAAACTTGGTTTTGCTCGTTGGACCAGGGAATCGCGTTCTGCATTCCACCGGCTAAATTTCTAAAACATCGGAACATGACTATCTCACCCAATTGATTGGCCGCCTGAGCGTCCTGATCGGATTGTGGGGCCAGTGTCATGGCCATCTGAAGGCAAGTTTCCATTCCGCCCAATGCCTGCAGACCCGATGAATAAAAGTTTTGAGCGTCGACTGGCTCCGATTTGGAGCTTAGGCATCCGCCGGCGTTGTTGAGTCCCGTACCCTGATATTCGTCGTCGTAGTAGGATTGGGACGAGTTAAAGCCATTCACTAAGCAAGTCTGGGCATTAGAAGTAAGAGAGTTGCTCTTAGCCTGAGCATTTCCTTTTTTCTCTTGGTCGTCCAAATCATTATTGAAGAGGTTGCTCATGTTGGAGGTGGTGCCACCGCCCGCATTACTCGATCCTCCAAAAGTGTTGGTGCCGGTGGATTCAGTTCCTGACCTATCCGGAATGGAAGCGGTGGAGGTACGGGTGCACGCGGAAAAAAATAGGGCACAGGTGAATAGGGAAAGAGGAACGAGGGATCTCCAGATTCTGCGGCGTCGAAGCAAGTCCACGGTGTCTCCTAACTCATGCTGCCTCTTAATGTGTGAGGCTCTAATCTAAAGGTGCGTCTGACCGAGTAGTGGTGCAATGAAAGGGCCACCTTCTTATAGGCACAAACGCGCGAAAATTTACGGTGGCGGAAGCATCAATCCCTGTATACAAGCAGAAAACACCCGCTTCCTTGCCCAGTTTATCCTTTAAGTTTCAGTTACTTAAAATGGGGATCGGGAACTGCCGAAGTTATCACAATCTGAATACACCCTCGACTGTCGTCGAAGTTCTAGGGACTCGCGTTAACACCCATTAACGAAAGGCCAATCAACATCAGGGATATTTCAGGGGCGTGTTTGAGGCGGATGCTAGAATGGAGTTCGTCGCGTTTTTCTGCTCAAAAATTTTTTAATAAAAACTTAACGACTTGGAGGTCACGTATGACGTCGTCCTTCTCGCTTTTGTCCCTCTTTGGGTTTGCGCTGGCGTTTTCTGCGTTCGCAACGGATCCTCGCGGCCTGGTCGACTCGACCGGCGGCAAGAATGAATTACTTTTGTCGGGGGTCAGTCACGGACTTCCGGGAATAGATCTCGATACCCAGAACGTGGAGCGCATGGCTTCCCATGCCGCGTACAAGTTTCATCCGAACCACGCGGATGAGGCGCAAGGGACCAGCTCTAATGTAGCGGCTGAGCTTACGCGTCTCTCTGAGGCTGTGGGGAATGATGGCACCCTGTTCTTTTATTTTTCCGGACATGGAAGCCCCGGCTCGCTCTATTTGCAAGACGGAAGCATGTCGATTTCCAAGATTCGCAAAGCGCTGGAGACAGGCCGAGCGAAATTAGGACCGATGCAACGTCTCGTGATGATGTTCGACTCTTGTTACTCGGGCTCTTTGCTGGATCCGGTTCGAGATGTTCTGCCGCTCGGCCAGATATTTCGCCCGGAAATAGCGAGCGAGCTCTTTGCGGATGAAGCCTTTCGTCAGCTGACGCCGAGTCGCGCGAATGATGATGGCGATGTGGGAGAAGAGCCACCAATCGAATATTGGAAGAAGCTTTTTGTTTTCGCCTCCTCTCGCGCGGATGAGACTTCGCTAGCGGGTGAAACAGGCTCAGTGTTCACCGTTGCGCTCGGTAAGGCGTACGATGAAGTAATTGAGTCGAATGCCACGCTTGGGGATTGGGTGAAGAAGACCCAGGAGTACACGGTGGGGCATCACCCCGTCGCGCGT
>JAHFAF010000504.1 GCA_023250715.1 Pseudobdellovibrionaceae bacterium
CGAGAAGTGCTTTTGCGGCACCTCGCTAAACAGGGTCTCAATGCCGAAGAGCAGGTTGAACTCTTCTGCCTGGCCCTGGCACTTAAATGTTTTCGTCAGGCCGGACAAGAAGGGGAAGAATCCAAATTGAGCAATAGCATTGCTCTTCTATGCGAACAAAATTTTTGATAGCTTTCAATTCGGCGGATTTGGGTAAATAGTTTCCGGCCAACGCCGGAGTTTCGTTTACCACGCAAGGGCAATGCATTACTCTTCGCTTAACGCCATGTATCCTTTGCTGAGTATCCGGATTGCCCTTTTAATCGGCGTGAGCCTTTCCACTGCTCTCCAGGGCGCCTCCCAAATTCAATTTCGGGCGGACTTTTACCAGCGCGATCTGCAGACGAACACCATCAAAGGCCGGGGAAAAGCCTGGCTCAAGGGAGAAAACCGAGAGGTCTGGGCCGACTCCATCGAGTTTGACTTCAACACGAATCGCGCCGTGGCGAACGGAAATGTGCGAGTCAAAGAGAGTGGGACAGAGATGTGGTGTAGCCACCTCAGCTATGCCATGAACGGTGAGGAGGCGGCTCTCGAAGACGCCATCATCCTAATCGGAAAACTAGTGATGACGGGGAAAGAGATCCACAAACACCGTTTCGTCCAATATGAGATCGAAGAAGGAACCTACTCCAACTGCAATACCAAACTCGAAAACCGTCCCGACATCCAACACTGCTCTTTCGATTGGAAGATTTACGGTAGCCACTTTCATATCGTCACCGATGAGTACGCCCACATCAGCGATGCATTAGTTTACATCAAGGGATTTCCCACGTTTTACACGCCCTACTTTATTTTTCCGGTAAAGACAGAGCGCCAGACCGGAATTCTCGGGCCCCGTATCACCTATAACGAAAATCTAGGAAGCGGTTTTTCCGTCCCGATCTTTCTGGCTTTGGCACCCTGGCAAGACTTAACCCTAGTACCGACAAATTATTCGCGAACGGGCGCCCACTTAGGTTTTTTCTATCGCTACATCTACTCCCACGATCGCTTCGGCACGGCTAATTTTTTCCTCATGCAAAGGCGGTTTAGCGCCCTTCCCGATCCGGCTCCTGATGACAAAGGTCGCGCAAAAACACTGGGCCTCTTCGGCGAGTGGGCCGTGGACATCGCCAACCGTTATCATTTTTCCGGCAGAACCAGCTCCATCCAAACTCTTCGTCTGGTGAGCAATCCCTACTATACGGTGGACCATAGTGCGGATCTCGCTCTACAAAATGGGTTCCCCTCCCTTCGATCTCAAGCAAGCATCAATTCGCCAGGGGACAGCTGGTGGAAAGCGGCCACAGTCACCTATCACCAAAATCTCGTTATTTCCAAAGACGAGGCAGTGGATCGCGGCTCGGTGGTACAACTGCCGACGCTTTTCCTTTCTCGAGCCAATACGCCGCTTTTCAATAAATATCTTTCTTATGAGTTAGACGCGGCCTTTACGAATTATTACCGGCCCGTGGCCTTCGACAACGTTCCCAATTCCCCTGTCTTAAGCGGAATCCAGGTAGATGAGGACCCTAAATTTGACAGCAATGATTATCTGAGAACCGGCCGCCGCCTGCACATTGAACCTCGTCTGATTGTTCAAGTTCCGCTCACATCAGGCGTACAGTTCCAGCCAGTATTGAAAGCCGGGAGTCTTTTCTATCATTTTGATCTTCCTTCATCGGGAATTCTTCACCGCGAATATCTGGAAGGAGAGTTTCCTCTCTCCCTCTATTTGACGAAAAATTTCGAAACTGGAATCGACGGATTTGAAAAGTTACGACATATTTTTCAACCCAGGATGATCTACGCGTCTCGCCCCTTTCAAAGCGGGGAGGGAAACCATCCCTTCTTTTTTTATCGCGATCCCACAATGCATAACCCCCGCTTCGATATTATCGACCAGGTGACAGAATTTGAGTATATGCGTTTCGAGTTAATCAATCGATTGCTCAGAAAACTCGACACGGGGGTCTCCCGATTCTTTTCGCTTCAAATTTCCGAGCAGTACAATCTTCGCAGAAGCCAAATCGATCCGCGCTTTCAGACTCGACTCGGCCCCATTGAGGTTCTTGCGGATACTTCAATTTGGCGCTTAAATGCTACGTTTCAGGCATTATTCGGACTTGAAGAAAAGACAGGGACAGGCGTGCGCGAGAATGATTGGTCTTCGAGCCTTGGATACACAAGCCCCTCTGATGATTCCGTACAATTGAGCTCGCGTTTCGTAAGTCGGGCAGACACCAGCTTGAACCAACAGTCTCTTTACATCTCCTTCTATAAACACCTTCTGAATTTCTTAGACACCTCCGCTCAAATGGAGTATTCGCTACTCCGCCGGAAGTTCGTGGGCTACCGAGTTGGCTTTTATTTGGAAGCCAAGCCAAGATCCTGCTGGGGCCTCAGACTCGACATGGGTAGGGACAGCAATGAGAAGCCCTTTGTAGGTATCGACTTTAAAATCGACTTTGGAAATCCGAGTGCAGCAAAAAACCTCTAGAACATTGTGGATTGTGGGTACACCACTCAATGAAGATCTCTATTTATCGCCGGAAGCGATCGCTTGCCTCAAATCGGTCGAAGTAGTGATTGGAGAAAATCGCAAACAACTTCATCGCTACCTCCGCTCAATTCCCGAACCTCGGCCATTTCAGATGATCTACTTAGACCCGGAGCGACCTGAAGAAGTGGAGGCATGGCGCACGGCCCTCAAGGAAAGGAAAGTGACGGCACTTCTCTCGGACACGGGAATGCCCTGCCTCTTCGACCCAGGTGTCGAAATTCTTCGCTTTGCCCGAAAAGAAGGATTTACGATCCGTTCCTGTCCATCCGCGACCTCTTGGGGAACGGCAGCTGCAGTCAGTGGCCTCACCCCCCCCTTCACGCTTGTCGGTTTCCCCCCTCGAAAGAC
>JAHFAF010000505.1 GCA_023250715.1 Pseudobdellovibrionaceae bacterium
CTGCAGCCGAGACAGTATTTTCATCCCACTCTATAGGGAAAAAAGTCTTCGCACCCATGGGCGCAAGCCCGTGCTCCGCGAGATCGGAATAGAGTTTATAGCCTTTGGAAGTGAAAAAATTACGATTGAAGCGATACTTTACAACCCCATTATGGCTGACTTCCGGCCGGCCGATTGCCCCCTCCTGAAGTAAAAAATAAACCACGCGATCTTCGGGAGCCTCCGGATCCAGACCAAAGGCTTTCATTACTCGGAGCGTTTCCTCATACACTTCTTCGGCAAACTGTGGGGAATTGTGTGTGCCTACTAAGCTCCTCAGAGGGGACTTTTCGATTCTGAGAATTCCTTCTAACGCAGGACCGGAAGATGGTCGTAAGTTTCTCGTGATCTGGCGCAATAGCTCGACGCGATCTCGGACATCATGATGCCCTCCGATGAGTTTTCCCGATTCAGAAAAGTCGCCGGCAACGTGGGCCATCAGCTCGTCCGAAGACACCAAGAAATTTTTTAGCGCTGTCGTAAGAGCCGCTTTCGATGAAGAATCGAGGCCCTTCACGGAAGGTAGGGCTAAGTCGGAAAGTTTCGTGGGAAAGAGAAGGTTACGATAAGGAACCCAACGGGGAAGCAGAATACCAATACGAGCGGCCCAGGTAAGAACCGGCCGGCAATGACCCTGAGAAGCGGACAAAAAAGGGCAGGAGATCGTAAAGAAGACCAAGAGAATAGGGAAGAGACGACGGTGCCTCGGCATCTTGCCACGCGAAAGGTGCAATGGGAGTGCCTGGAAAACCTGTATTCAGTAAGTATCAGACCCCGCGTTCTTCGGGGCCCCAGATCTCTTTGTGCAGTTGCATTTGCATCGTGACCGGGGCCTTCGCCTTCAAGATCCAAGAGGCCAGATCGGCGGGCTTCACCTTCCCGTAAACGGGCGAGTAGAGCACCGGGCATTTTTCGTGAAGGTGATGCTTGGTACAAAGCTCTTGGGCCCAGTCAAAGTCTTCTTTGGAAGCCACAACGAATTTAAACTGGTCATGTGGCTGAACCATTTCCAGGTTTTCCCACGCCATCTTTTCAGATTCGCCACTGCCAGGACATTTGATATCGATCACCTTAATGACCTTGAGCGGAACATCTTTAATGGAGAAGCTCCCGTTGGTTTCCAAGGAAACAATATAACCCTCGGCCAAAAGCCGGCTCATCAGTTCGCTTACATTTTTTTGGGCGAGTGGCTCACCCCCGGTAACACAAACATATTCCGTTTCGTGTTCTTTTACTTTAGCGAGAATCTCATCGATGGTTTTCGGCTCTCCCTGCCAATAAGCATACTTTGTGTCACACCAAACACACCGAAGGTTGCAATGCGCGGTACGGACGAACACTGTTGGTTTTCCAGCGAGCAGACTTTCGCCCTGGATGCTGAAAAAAATTTCGTTGATTTTTAACGTCACCGACATTGTTCCCCTGTGTCTGCGAGCGCAGCGAAGCAGTCTCATGGCTTTTGCGGTAACCAGGGAGATTGCTTCGTCGCTCCGCTCCTCGCAAATCCGAGTTAGGCGGAAATTTGCTGCCGGACTATCGCTCGTTGCAGTTTCAGTTGATACTTCTTGAAGTGGTCTTCGCTCAGAACTGATTGTAACATCTCTTCCGCTTTTTTCTGCGCCCGCTTCGCTCTTTCGCGATCAATATCTTTCGACTCTTCCGCCGTTTCCGCCAAAACTAAAACCCGGTCTTGCTTCACCTCAGCAAACCCGCGGCTAATGGCAAACTTTCGCTCACGGCCGTCGATATTAATGTAGACAGCCCCAGTCTCCAAAAGCGTCATGAGCTCCGTGTGGCCCACAAGCACTTCCGTTTGACCAACGGCGGCCGGAAGCTTCACGCTCGAAGCCTTGGCCCCCTCGATCAAGCGGCGACTGGGAGTGACAATATCTACCGTTATCACTTCGCTCCCCGTAAGACCTCCGCTCGAGCCAGGGCCTCCTCAATGGTTCCGACCATATAAAAGGCCTGCTCCGGCAGGTCGTCATACTTGCCTTCGCAAATCTCTTTGAAACCTTTCACCGTATCCTTCACTTCCACATACTTTCCAGGATTACCGGTGAATTGTTCCGCCACGAAAAACGGCTGCGAAAGGAATCGCTCGAGCCTGCGCGCTCGGGCTACGGTAATCTTATCGTCCTCAGACAATTCATCCATACCCAAGATGGCAATAATGTCTTGGAGATCCTTATACCGCTGAAGAATTCGCTGCACTTCACGAGCGACCGCATAATGCTCGTCTCCCACGACCTCCGGGCTCAAAAGCCGAGAGGTCGAGGCCAAGGGATCCACGGCCGGGTAAATTCCCTTCTCAGAAATTGAACGAGAAAGGTTCGTCGTCGCATCCAAATGCGCAAACGCTGTCGCCGGGGCTGGATCCGTATAGTCATCGGCAGGAACGTAAATTGCCTGTACCGAGGTGATGGAACCCTTTTTTGTCGTCGTAATTCTTTCCTGTAATTGGCCCATCTCCGTCGCTAGCGTAGGCTGGTACCCTACCGCGGAAGGAATGCGGCCCAAGAGAGCCGAGACTTCCGATCCCGCTTGCGTGAAACGGAAAATATTATCGACGAAAAGAAGGACGTCCTGGCCTTCTTCATCGCGGAAGAATTCAGCACAGGTCAATGCAGAGAGAGCAACCCGAAGCCGTGCGCCCGGCGGCTCATTCATCTGGCCATAAACGAGACAGGTCTTATCGATAACGCCCGACTCCTTCATTTCCATCCAAAGATCATTACCTTCGCGCGTACGCTCACCGACTCCCGCGAACACCGAAAGACCGCCATGCTGTTTTGCGATGTTGTTAATGAGCTCCATGATCAAAACTGTTTTACCGACGCCGGCGCCACCGAAAAGACCAATTTTTCCGCCACGAGCGTAAGGAGCCAAAAGATC
>JAHFAF010000161.1 GCA_023250715.1 Pseudobdellovibrionaceae bacterium
AAAAGGAAAGTTATTCTGTGGGGGAGGGTGTTCATTTGTATTCTCTTTGAATTCACTTAAGTCTCAATAAGGATACGACCCCTAGAGGGGATTGGGATCACTCAACGAATGTGTGGATTGTGTGGATTCCGCCATGATTCAACGGTAGCCGGAGACGGTCAGTGCCTGCAGTTGCGGCGTTCCTACTCCATTCGTGGAATGGAGATAAGCGCGAATCCTAAGCTGGCCCGTGCCGACTGTCGCGGGGAATGAAGCAATCGTGGAGTTGATTTCTGCGGCGGAACTGGAATTCGACGCAGTTAAGGCATTGCTCCAACCTTGCCCGTCGAACCAATACCAATGGATTCCATCGCGGCTCAATTGATAAGTAACTGTCCCTTGGCTACCGAGTGCCACCTGCTCAGAAAATAAAGCGAGGGTAATGTAAGCAATCCCCGTGTTCATCGTGAGCGGAGCAGGGGAACTATCGAAATGTCCCGGACCGACTGCAACGCTTGAAAACAGAGGAGAGCTTGAGTCATCGGTTTCCAGAAACGCGCGGTAGCGAAAATAGGGTTTATTTAAGATGCTGAACGCGGCAGTCGTCTGCCCCATCTCCCCAAAGTATTCGCTTGTACTATTATTGGGGCCCACGAATTGGGCGTTACCACAATCTTGGGTCTCACAACCCGCCACTTGAAATTTCAGGCGCTGCGCCCCTCTGCGATAAATTTTTTGAACATCCGAGGCGCTTAACGTGGTGTTGAAAAGTGCTACTTCGTCGAGGTCGCCGTTTAAAGACTGGTCGTCATCAAATCCCCCAGCCAAGGTATCTTGATCTTGCCCGAGAACAAGAGCGCCATTGGTCTGCAAAGACTTCCCGCTTGCGACGGTGCCCGAGAAAACGAGAACGCCGTTTCTATAGAGCGTTGTGGCTCCTCCGGATTTCGACCAGGTGAGGGTGAGGTGATTCCATTCGTTGTTATCGATAGAAATCTCCGGGTCAGCGGTGACTCCCTCAATTCTGATACGAAGCCCCGAAGGGTAGTGGTATATCCTGAAGCTCTCTGTGGATTTGAAATGCGAGAAAAGTGTTCTCGCGCCTGAGATGACTTCCGGCATTTTCACCCATAGGGCAATGCTGAAATGTTCCGAGGACATGGAGGAGAGCGATAGTTTTACCTTCGAATATCCCGTGCTATTCGAGCGAGGGCGGAACTGCCCAGCCAGGCCGATCTTACCGCGAGTGGCCGTGACGTTCCCAACCGTCACAGTTCCTGCGGTGCCGGAGGAGTTGGTGACGGCATCGGGATCATCGAAATGGAAAAGAGCGATGTTTCCAAGTTCGCTCATATTGAGGGTTCCGTCTGCTTCTCCATTGTCCGGCAGGGATTTTGAGTAGGGTGCGAGAGGGGCCCAAGAAAGTGAAGTCCAATTATAGGAGCCCGGCGCACCGAAAACGCGCGAGGTAAACATGCCTTGCCTTCCGGAATCAATTTTTAGCGCATTTAAAGAATAGTCGAATTTTGTATTTTGAAAGCTCCCTCCCGCAAATCCTTGATTGGAATTATCGTTGTCGAGTTGATCGCTGTTTACTAGGTGCGCTCCGCTCGCATCCACCTGGATGCGTGAGCTGTCATACTGCCATCCCGAGGAATCCAGGGGAAGAGTCGTGGAGAAGGAAGTGATCTCAATCTGCCCGCTCAGGGTTTTCACCAGTGAGTAGGAGTCATCGCCAATTTGATAGGACACCGAAATCGACCCGCTATCTGTACTCTGTCCTGCATGGGGGGAGAAGGTAAGAAGAACCGTGCATTCATTTCCCGCTGTCATAGAGTTGCGGCAACTATTGGCGTCGATGGAATAACCGGCACCTGAAACCGTGGCCGAGCCGAAGACGATGGGGCCTTCGACACTGTTTCTAATTTTAAGTTCCCGGCTGGTTGATCCTCCGACGGGCACAGTTCCAAAGGAAAGGGATGTCGTCGTGTCGTGTGTGTTTTCGGGTGAGACGGAAATTTCCGGTTGAGAGGCAAAACCAAATTGGATGAAGCTCGAAGTGGACGTGGCGCCGTTATCGATGCGAATCGAGCCCGAATCGAGCCTTGAACCCATCGCATAAATTAGACCAGGATCTACCCCTGCTGGAAGGGTTACGGAAGTGGTTTGTGTAAGGCAGAGTGGGTCTACGTACAGGGAGGCCGATGCCACATCAAAAAGAGTTGCGTTCACAGTCATAGGATTTTGGCGTGCTACGGGAGCTGAAGTATTCCAGGCAACAAACTGTACTCGGATAGGAGTGCAAATGGTGCGGGCAATCGTCGGCAGGTTGGGTATCGAAAAATTACCGGGGTTTGCCGAGTTGAGAGATGTTGCTTGTAAAGACCAGGATCGGACGCGATTTTCCTGCCCCAACTGATACCCAACACGCAAGGTCGCTTCCCAGTCCTTGAACTCATTTAAGGGGTCGTAGGCCGGAGAAAATGCCACGGTCAGACTGCAACTGCCCTGCGGCAAAATGGACGCATTGTCGCAAGTGTTGGACGAGACGGAAAAGGGAGTTCCAGAGGGGCTGAGAAGTATTGAATTAATGGAAGCCGCTGCTTGGGTATTATTTGTTATCTGAAAAACGCGAGTGCGGGAGCTTCCTGAATAGGTGTCGTCAATTATGAACTCGCCTTGATTGGGAGTGAAAGACAGATTGGCCGACGAAATCGGAGCGGCCGCGAACTCTGCGGTCGCGGACCTCGGGGAATTTACGGTGACGGTGCAGATCGCGTTGGCTCCTGAGCAGTCGCCGGACCAGCCCAAAAAAGTCTGTCCATCGGCCGGAATGGCCTCGAGGTGTACCTGAGTTCCGCTTGAGAAGTTTTTTGAGCACTGGGTGCCGCAATTGATAGTGTTGGCGTTGTCTCCCACGGCGTATCCATTGATCGAACCCTGCCCGGTGCCGGTTTTTGCCAAGGTGAGGGTGTAGCTCGTGGCAGCCGCGGTGAAGTTCGCCGTCACAGTATTGGGCCCGGACATAGTTACGTTGCAAGTGGGGTTTGTGCCGCTGCAGGTGCCGCCGGACCAGGAAGAAAAAACCTGCCCTGATGCGGGGGTTGCGGTGAGTGTGACTTGAACGTTTTCTGGAAAATTTTTCTCGCACTGGGTGCCGCAGTTAATTGTGTTCGAAGTATTTCCTATGACATACCCGTTGATGGAACCATTTCCGGTTTTTGACAGGGTTAGGGGGTGGGTCGTGGCGGAGGCGAAGTTCGCCGTCACATTTCTCGTGGCAGAAATCGTTACATTGCAAGTCGTGTTCGTCCCGGTACATGCTCCGGACCAATTCGAAAATACCTGTCCCGCGGCGGGGTTTGCCGTAAGGTGTACAACTAATCCGCTTAGGAAGTCCTTGGAGCATAGGGTGCCGCATTGGATGGTGTTCGACGTGGCCCCAAGCACGTAACCACTGATGGAGCCATTGCCGGTTCTTGCTAAATTGAGGGGGTAGCTCGCGGCGGTGAAGTTCGCCGTCACAGTTCTTGCCTCAGACATTGTTACGGTGCAGGTAGTGTTTGTGCCGCTGCAGGCCCCGGACCAGCTTGAGAACACCTGTCCCGTAGCGGGGCTTGCGGTGAGAGTCATCTGAGCATTCTCGGGAAAAACTTTCGCGCACTGGGTGCCGCAATTGATGGTGTTCGAAGTATTTCCGACGACATGTCCGTTGATGGAGCCGTAGCCGTCCTTGTTAAGGCTTAGCAGGTAGGTCTTCGGATCTGGACTTACGGAGGGGCTGGGGGAGGCGGTCGGCGTCGGGCTGGGGGTGGTGCTCGGATTGGGTGTGTCCGTTTCGCCCGCAGTCTTCTGGATGATATAGGCGGGTCGGCCACAGGCGGCGATCAGGAAAAGCAGTGGAAGCATCCCTATTTTGGTGAGCGAAGCCAACGTATTCTCCTTGAATTCATTTGCCGTCATTAAGGATAAGGCGCCGTTTGAAATTTCGGATCATTTCTTGGATTTTCCCGGGCGTAAAAAACAAGGTCCGCACCTGAGTCTCCATTCTCAGGTGCGGACCTTGTGGACTTGCATGATTAGACTTTTCAGGAGTCGCATTCTCCTTGGATTCACTGTCTCTCACTAGAGATACGACGTGAGCGCGAATTCGGGATCACAGCGGTACGGCATACCTTTGTGTAGGAAAAGTTTACATTGCCTCAAGTGAGGTGCCTCTCCCGTGTCGGGTGCATAGGCGGTGTGAGACACGGGAGAGGCGGTGCTTCGCGGAAAAAGAATCAATACGGGTTGAAGTACCCACCGCCCGTGATTGGGATATCGCCAGTCGATGTGGCGAAGGGAGAGAAATACGACTGGCCGGATGGATTACCATACATTGGGCCCTGGGGCATTTTTCCCCCCGGCCAATAATTGGGGTACTGAGTCCCGTTCACAGCCCAATCCGTGGAGTGGCCTAGCCAGGATTGCAAGCTTCCTGGTTGGAATCTTCCTGAATAGAGTTGATCCCGTAATCCCCCCATTCCATTCTGAACTTGGTCGATGCATTGGGTTCCCTGTCCTCCCGAATGAAAACCACGATTCTCAAAATCGAATGATCCATCTGTAGGAAAATAGGTCGGGAAATTCTCTCGATTTTGGAGCATTTGGATCAAATACCCGAGAAGATTTCCCCTTCGATAGAGCGAAGACCGGCAATTGCCCAGAACGCGATTGAATCGATTGAATACGAATGAGTTCAGCTCGTCGTCGAGCTCCTCCGTGCTCGGTGCCGTCGTTGTCGAGGCTGGTGTCGAGGTGGAGTCCGCGACGGGAGCAGGCGGCGCGCCGTCGGGATTGGACTGGGTGGCTGCTTCATCGCCTCCCTTTCCACACGCCATTAGAATAAATAGAAACGTTAAGTATTTAGTCGATAATTGATGTTGCATGGTGACCCCCTCTTTACTAACGGAAAAAACAATTGGATTTATCCGGCCGGACATCGAGGACAATCCTCGGGGCCCGGCCGGTTTGGACCACGTAGTAAAAACTTTGGGCGTTGGTGCTGGATGTCGTACATGATGTCCCCCTAGCGCTAGTAAAGATAAGAATATTGTGACTGACTCAAGAGTCCGGCGAAGTACCTGCGCAATAGCATCGCTTGGTAGTCAGGATTCTCGTTATCCTGCCCGCAGGGTTGAATCAGATCCGAAATAGTAATTGCACCATTCTTGGCTCTTAACGTTGTCTGAATATTCGCAGAGGCAGTGCACCCGGTTTGACTGACCGAAACAGCTTGAGTTCCCGTCGTAGAAATCCCGTTGATTAGATAAAGGATATAGTCAAACTGGCTTTTGCTGATATTCCGATATTGATCGACTGAGCACGCGTCCCCGGTGCAGGTGGTGTGCTTGATCACATACCCCAGGGAATAGTACCCTGCCTGGACGGGAGTTGCCTCGAGTGAGTAGCTTACGCTCGGTACGCTGGTATTGACTCCCCGGCTTACGAGTTCCACCACTTTTTCCCCGGCCGCCGGATAATAGCCGCCGTACCCTGTTCCGTAACCATAACCGTTGCGGTAATCCCAAGAAGTTCCGCAATTCTGATTCGTATTTCCCAGTAATCCGGAATCAAAGCCATACCCATTGAGCCAAGAGGTATCGCAGGAGCAATTTCCTCTGCAGCCATAGGGATAGCCCTCATACCCACGTCCGTAGAGAAACGAGAGCCATCCATTGGAATCTCCCCATACGTTTTGGCCGGAGTTTTGAAAAAAACCATTCAGTGAGTTCGGATAGAACTGATTCAGATTCCACACATAGCTATTCGGATAATTCCAATTGAGAGAATTTCCCGAGCCTGGGAGCTGAAACCCGAAATTATCGAAGTAGTTGGATTGGCCGACGGCAAAGCGGCCTCTTGCTGATGCGGCGCTATCTTTAGAGCTTTCTTCTCCTTCGGAAATCGAGCACTCCGCGACATCCTTAGTGCTGGCGGCTTCGCGTAGGCAGCCTGTGGCATAAAGTTTTCCGTTTGCCGCTCTAACAAGCGAGCCTCGCTGGACAACTTCGACCGAAGATTGTTCGGCGCAAGAGATTAGGAGGCAAAGATTGATGAGAATGAGCGCTAGTCTCAGTGCTTTCATGTTGTCGATCCTTTCTTCGTTGTATTTTCAAAAGCTCTTACTAAGGACAAGATTTCTTAAGTCGTTCGGGATCATTTACGGAACGTAATTCACCAATTGTAAGAAATAATCTCGTAAGAGAAATGCATTGTTTGCGGGATTTTCGCTAACTTGGCCGCAGGGCTTGTCCAGCGAGAATATCGGGATGGTTCGATTTCTAGCCTTTAACGTGACATGAAGGCTGGTTTCCGACTGACAGTTATACCCATCTCCCTGGATAGGCTGAAGGCTAGCCGTCGAAATCCCGTCAATCAGGGAAAGAATATAATCCACCTGGTTCCGATTTAAACTATTGGCAGCACTCGTCGAACAGGCGGAACCGCTAACCGGACAGGCTGTGTGATAAATAACGTAGCTCTGTGACTGGTTCGCATCGAGGGTATATAAGTCTTGTGTCGTTCCATTCGCTCTCACGCTTCTGAGCTCGAGAATATTTTCTCCTGATCCCGGTGAATATCCAAAGCCCGTATTATAATTCCAGTTCCTTCCGCAGCTTGAATAGGAATTGCCCAGTACCCCGGGATCGAATCCGAAATCGTCGAGCCAAGAAATACTGCAGTTGTCCTGACATCGAAAATAAGAAGAATTACAGTTAAATGCATTATTGTTTAAATTCCGCCCGAATAGAAAGCGAAGCCAGCCATCTTGATTTCCCCACATATTCTGGCTGGGCTGACCAAAGAAGCCATTGAGTGAATTGGGATTAAATTGCAAGAGATCCCACACGAAGTTATCCGGATAGCCCCAATTCAGCGGGCTTGATACACCAGGGTTTTGAAAGCCGAAGGGATTGAAATAGGAAATTCCGCCTAGGCCATCGATTTCGTTTCTCACCCCCTTGGGCTTAGTCGATTGCGTACTTTCCCCGTCGGAGATTGAGCATCCCGCGACATCCTTCAGGCCCTTCGCATCGCGAAGGCATCCGGTAGAATAGAGGTTTCCGTTGGCCGCTCGTAGGAGCGAGCCCCTCTGCGAAAGCTCCAATGGGCCTTGTCCCCCACAGGAGGTAAAAAAATACATCAGCGATAGCATAATAAGAACGAATCGAATTGGTTTCACGGTAGCTGGTCCTTTCAATAAATGTATTCACGTTGTCTTAACTAAGAGAAGACAATCGAGCCGGAACGGGATCAAGGAAGGCACGGCATACCTTTGTGAATGAAAGTTTTACAGAGGGGGGTTAGGGGCCGTCGACATTCACGCGACTACTGGGAGGCAGTAGCAACGGGGCGGGGTGATACACGAAGATGTAGGTTGCGGTTTTCTCGATGGCGTTTCCTGAATTATCGAGCGCCTCAACGTGCCAGTAGTACTTTCCCGGAGTGAGGTTTTTTCGACGATAATTGACGTTGTGCTTGGATGTGTCCGTCGAGGAAACAATTTGGGTAAAGTCGCTCTTTCGGGAAATCTGGAGGCGATACAAAGAGCCCGGCCGCCCCCGCCATGAAAAGGTGATCCCTTGGGGGATGCTGTTCTCGAAAAACTCTTGCCCGGCCGGAGGCGCTAAAACTTCTAAAGGAACTACCCTCTGCGGCGCCTTTTCGACCAGCTTTTCCAGCTCCGGAGTGATGGCTGGAACGGCCGGCGGGGTAATTTCCGTCTTAATCACTGTCGGTAAACTCACTTCCGGTTCGGGGATAGGCGGGCGGGACAACCAATATGCCTGTATCACTCCGATCAAAAGTAACCCAGGAGCAATCCAGCGAAGGGGCGTATTTTTCTTTTGTCTCACTCTTACATCGGGCGCCCAGGAGTCATGTGCTGAGAAGGGTGGTTTTTGGGAACTTGGTTTTGGCAAAATAAGGGAGACTGTTTCGAGTCTTACTGGGGCCATTATATTTCCGCTCACGGTATCGGTTCCAGTAATTTGAGTCACTTCTTTCTCGCAGCGTTCGGCAGTGGAAAGAGCCTTCGCAGTTTCCAGCCGTTCTTCAGCAATTTCCTCGCTAAAGAGACTCTGCATGAATTGGCTAACCCGCGCATAACCTGATTCGAAGGTAATGTTGCGAAGATACCGATCTAGTTCCCTGCTCAAATCGTCCGTATTGGCATAACGTCCTTCTGGGGACTTCGCGAGGCAGCGTTTCAGGATCGCCACCAAAGGACTCGGAATATCCATTCCCTCGAGGTGCTTCTCAATTCCTGTGTAAGCACGGATTTCATTCATCACCTTCATCAATTCGGTGGCTTGAAAGACGGCTTTTCCAGTGAGGAGCTCGTAGAAGACGAGACCGAGCGAGAAGATATCACTTCGGTGATCGAGCTGCCCCGCCATGGCTTGTTCCGGCGACATGTAGCGAAAAGTTCCCTTCAAGGTCATGGATCGGGTTTCTGCAAGCATGCGTTCTCGGGCTTTTGCGATGCCAAAATCGATGATCTTCACCTCGCCGTCATAGGAGCACATGATGTTCTTGGGTGAAATGTCTCGATGAATGATCCCCAGCGGAATCCCTTGCGTTCCGCTTTTCATCGCGTGCGCATAAGCTAATCCTTTCGCGACTTCACAGGTAATGTGGCAGGCTAGCGACTGGGAGATCCGCGTGCCGTGAAGTTTGTCTAGAACTTGTCGCAGGTTTTTTCCAGCGACGAATTCCATGGATAGAAAATAATTGTTTCCGGAGCGAAAGAAATCATACACCTGGGCGATATTCGCATGGTTGAGCGCGCTATTGATGCGCGCTTCATTTTCAAAGAGGGACCGCAAACTTTCCTCGCCAGTGAGTGTCGGAAGAATGCTTTTGATGGCGACGTGTTTCTCGAATCCTCCCACGCCCTTAACCAGGGCGTGAAAGATCTCCGCCATACCGCCGATTCCCATTTTTCGAAGAAGGACGTAGTTATCGAAAGCCTTGGGGCGGAACTCCTGTCCGTCAGAATGGATCAGCGCCTCTTTGTGTTGAATGGCTTTTTCAAGGGGCGGGCGCCCGGAAAGAAACTCCGGCGCGGCTTCGTAAGATCTTAGGAGCGAGAAAACCTCCGCTTCGAGTTCAGGTCTTCCCGTGCACTGCTGTTTTATGAAAAGATCGCGCGCAGTTTTGGGTAGCGCGAGTGCGCGATCGAACAGCCCTTCGATTTCACGAAGGGGCACGGGTTTTTTCTTTGGCGCGCTCATTACTTTTCAAGATCCCCCGATCCTGCTTATCGGTGGGATGGGCTGACTTCTTTAATATTTGTAATTACCCGGCGACTTTGTCGCCGCACCTTTCCCCAGCGAAAATGTCGCCCCCTACTAAACTTAAGCCTTTGAAACTCAACTGAGTTTGGGGGCGCAATGGAAGAGGGGATCTTCA
>JAHFAF010000506.1 GCA_023250715.1 Pseudobdellovibrionaceae bacterium
AGGAGTCTTTTCATGAGTTCATTTCGCCACGTCCGGATGTCATTTCTGGCGGTCTTCACCTTGTGCCTCATTGTGGCACTTGCGTCTTGCAGTAAGAAAGATGTCGTTCAAGACGAGCCAGCGTTCGGCGCTTCGGGAGACAACAGCGGCGCCGCTGCTGGAAACGAAGGGGCTGTCGGAACGGGAGGTGCCGGAGATGCGGGAACTCCTTCCGGGGATTTAAGAACGGCCTTTTTCGCGTACGACAGTTACGCGCTCAGGGGCGATGCCAGAGAAGCACTGAAGTACAACGCCAATTGGTTGAAAGAGCATGGATCGGCGACGGTGCAGGTGGAAGGGCATTGCGATGAGCGCGGAACAACGGAGTACAACCTGGCTCTCGGGGAACGAAGAGCTAACGCCGCAAAAGATTATCTCCAGAAACTTGGGATTACAGCGTCTCGCATCACGGTGATCAGTTACGGCGAAGAGCGGCCGTCGGATCCCGGACATGACGAGAGCGCCTGGGCGAAAAATCGTCGGGCGGCGTTTGTGCTGCTCTCTCAATAATGGCGCGTAGAGTATTATTCATTATTGTCTTGCTCGGGGGGGTGAGCTGCGCTCATCGCCCCGTCGAAGAACTTATCCTGGCGGATGTCGCCGTGCGATCCGCACAGAAGGTAAAGGCTGACGCCTTGGCGCCGGACATGTTTCGCAAAGCCGAAAACTTTTATCTCCGGGCCAAGAAAGACTTCGCGGATGGCTATTATGATTCATGCCGAAAATATGCGGACGATGCCAGACGGACTGCGGAGCAGGCCGAATACAAAGCCCTGATGAAGCAAAATTCCTTGAAAGCGAAGCCCGGAGACGAAGAAGGGGGAGGGCGTGATGGTAGCTCCCTTCCCAATCCAGAGTTGACTCCATGATCCTGTCATTGCGAGGAACGAAGTGACGAAGCAAACTTATCAACCGTGCATGTGCAACAAGGTTGCTTCGCTAGCGCTTGCAATTACGTGCATGTTTTTCTCTTCTTGTAAAACAAAGAGTGAGCTCCGTCGAGAGCAAGAGCTGGACAAACTCCGTCAGGAAGTCAGCCAAGTGCGGGGAAATAAGGCCGACGTGGAAGTTCTGTCGGAAGAATTGAAGGTGGAGCTGACCCGTCTTGGAAACGTGACCGAGGAACAGGCCGCCCAGTCTCACCGGCAGTATGAGGAAATGCAACAACGCGTGGAAGCGCTCACCACCCGAGTGCAAGCACTCGAGCAGCGAGCTGTGCAGGAAGATAGGCCCTCCCCCGCGGAGAAGCCCGCACCCAATGCGTACGAGGCCGGGAAAAAATTATTTGAAGACGGCAAGTACGACGATGCCACCGAGATCTTAAGGGGGGCGGTGAAGAGTCGAAAAGGGGATGAGGCGAGAAAAGCCCAGTTTCTTTTGGGCGAAAGTCTTTTTGCGGGGAAGGATTTTGCTTCCGCCGCGCTCGAGTTTTCCGAGTACCGAAAGAAATTTCCTAAAGATTCTTTAGTTCCGAACGCAATTTACCGCCAGGCGAATGCTTTTCGAAGCATGAATAAGTCCAAGGAAGCCCGCCTATTCTACACGGAGCTTTTGGAGAAGTTTCCGAAACATAGCCTTGCAGGGAAAGCGAAGGCGGAAGTTAAAAAATTGAAATGACCCCCGTCCAATAGACCCCAGGGGGTCATCCCGAGCCGTAGGCGAGGGTTATCAGTCTAGCAGGAACAGCCTTCTTCCCACCCACATCGAAAATAACCAGAATAGCGCTACTCCAAATATCCACATAGGGCCTTGCGAATCGTGCACTGCTAAACAGCTTGAAGGAATCGAAAGATCGCAATGCGATCCACTCCACGATTGCTTAGAGCCAGTGCCAGCATAGGCGGAGCGAATTCCGCCGAGATCATTGTCCTTTAAGATCCTTTTTTTCAATTCATTCGGAACCGCTTTTGCGTACATCGTGGCGTCGGAGTCTTCCGGAGCGACCTCATGACCCAGTCCGAGAAAGTGTCCGACTTCGTGGGTTACGATGTTTTGAACATCATTTTTTCCCGCTTCATCGGTCGTGGTGAATTGGTGATTTACGGCGTTCAATAGAATGTCCGAGTCCAAAATCATTCCGGATTTTTCGGAATCGCCCGCTATATAAAAGTTGCGAGTGATGGCGATGATCTGAGGATCTCCGAAGCTCCAGGCGTCGGTAACAAGAATGACATGATTTAGGCCATCGTTTTCATTCCTCTGGCTAATAGAACAACCCATCGGCTGAAACTCGATTCGAATATTTTGTACATCCCGCCAGGTTTTGAAGCTGGCATCGATGGCGTCTTGAAATTCTATGCGTCCTTTGAAAGAGGGTGCTGAGAGGTAATAGGGAAGGGGAAAAAAGGAATCGTCCCAAAAGAGAAATGCGCCGACTCCCTCGCCATTGCTTCCATCCGTTCTATTCCTTGTAAAGCTTCGGGAGGGAGAGAGGTCCTTCAATCCCTCTTCGAATCCGGCGATGGAGTAATGTCCATTTTCTAAAACTTTCAGGTGGGCGTGGTAGCGATGTTCGCGGTAAGGACGAGGGATTCCAGAGTAGATCACGCCGCGATCGGAGATTTCGCCTCCCAGCCCTTCGATCACAATCGAGGTTCTTTCTAGATTTTCTTTTCCTCGCGCTACGCTTTCAATTTCCGCGGTTGCCTCGAAGGTCGCGAATCTTTCGGAATGGGGTTTCGCTTGGAGTGCGGTTACGTGAATGTCTGCCACCAAATCGGCATGAGAGAGTGCTTCGGAAATCGCGTTGGGGGAAACGGTGAGTGCTTGGCAAAGAGTCGGGAGGAGTGTGCCAAGAAGGAGGGGCCGAAACATCTATTCATTCTAACATGTGAAAAAAAGAGGCCACCGCGTAAAGGTCCCGGATCTGCGTAGTGGATTACGCGGTTTC
>JAHFAF010000162.1 GCA_023250715.1 Pseudobdellovibrionaceae bacterium
TGCCCAAGGATCGCACCTGCGCGTGAGCTGCTATCTCATGAGCGGAAATGATGTTCACATTCGGAATAAAGCGCTCGATCATCTTATGGAGCTGACTGCGAATAAGCGGGTGGCACAGAAGAACCGGGTTCCCTGATGAAAAAACCGTCTTCTCGAGAGTCCCTTTTATTGAGTTGACGAGTCGCTCAAAGAAGCCCGCTTCCAAATTCAAAAGAATCCCATGGTCCGTCTTTTGATAGGCCTTGAGTAATGTCTCCTCGACCTTGGGATTCATCGTGACGATTTCTAACTCATTTGTTCCGGCGGAAAGGCGGTGGGTGATGGTTCGGGCTAGGGCCCCGCGCACGTGCTCTGTGAGGGATTCGATATTTTTATCCGTCGTCGCGTAGTTCGCGAGAGTCTCGAGCACGGTCAATAAATCGCGGATGGGAACCTGCTCCCTTAGTAAATTCTGGCAGACTTTGAGCACGCTTCCCAGCGGCAGCCCGTTCGGAATAAGCTCTTCGACGACTTTAGGGTGGGTCTTTGCGATATTGTCCACCAGAGACTGAAGTTCTTGACGCCCGACAAGTTCGGCTGAGTGTTTTCGGATCACTTCCGACAGGTGGGTCGCCATGATCGTGGAATGATCGACCACGGTATAGCCCGCCATCTGCGCTCGCTCCTTTTGCTTCTCCGTGATCCAAAGCGCCGGAAGCCCGAAGACTGGTTCCTTTGTTTCTATTCCCTGAATGGAATTGGCCACACTTCCCGGATCCATCGCAAGAAGATAACCCGTCATGAGCTCTCCTCCGCCAACGGAGACCCCCTTGATGAGAATGGAGTAACCTGCGGACTGTAATTCCAGATTATCCTTGATGCGCACTTTCGGAACGACGATGCCGATCTCCTTTGCGAACTCTCTTCTTAACTGAAAAATTCTCTCGACGAGATCACCCTTGTCTTCCCCTTCCACGAGACTCACAAGACCGTACCCGACCTGAAGTTCGAGCGCGTCCACATCAGGCGGAACATTCGTATCATTCGCTTCCTTGTCAGCCGTTCGCTTTTCCTCAACCAACTTCTGACTCGCTGTCGCTTTCTCATGCCGGTTCACGCCGTAGGAAAGAACTCCCGCAATCGTGGCTAAAAAGAGAAATGGAAAAGCAGGAATTCCGGGCATTAGACCTAAAAGAACCAAGATTCCCGCTGTGCCGCCGATGGCTCGAGGCTGGAGGAAGATCTGTTTTGCCACTTCCGCCGATAGATTATTCCCGCTCGCGGCACGCGTGACGACAATGCCGGCCGCCGTGGAGACAATGAGAGAGGGAATTTGGGTGACTAGACCGTCACCAATGGTCATGAGGGTGTAGATCTGGGCCGCATCCTCCATGGCCATGCCCTTTTGAAACACGCCAATGGCAAAACCTCCGATGATATTGACGATTGTGACAAGAATTCCGGCGATAGCATCGCCTCGGACGAATTTACTAGCACCATCCATCGCTCCGTAGAAGTCGGCCTCGGCCTCAATTTTTCTTCTTCTCTCGCGCGCCTGCTCTTCATTGATGAGCCCTGCATTCAAATCGGCATCGATACTCATCTGCTTACCCGGCATCGAGTCCAAAATGAAACGAGCCGCCACTTCCGCGACTCGGCCGGAACCCTTCGTGATGACGACGAAGTTGATAATGATAAGAAGGATAAAAACAACCGCGCCAACGATATAGCTGCCGCCTACCACAAAATTGCCGAAGGTTTCAATGATGTGGCCGGCTGCTGCAGTTCCGTGCTCTCCATTTAGAAGAACCAAACGGGTGGTCGCAACATTCAAAAAAAGACGAAAGATAGTGGAAATAAGAAGAATGGTGGGAAAAACGGAAAAGTCGAGCGGGCGGCTCGCGTAAACAGAAACTAGAAGAATCGCGATACTGACGGCAAGATTGGCGGCAAGCAATATGTCCATGATCCAAGCGGGCGTCGGCAGAATCACGACAAGGAGCATGGAGAGCACACCGAACGCCATAAGAAGCTCACTGTGCTTTAAAATTCGATTCAGCCCAAATTTATCATCCATATTTTCCTCGTATCTGCGAGGCCGAAGGCCGCGGCAGTCTCATCGCTCAAGCTCATTCAAACGAGATTGCTTCGCTACCGCTCGCCAATTTACGCTACTGCCCTAGCTCCGCGTAGGCGATAGACGTAGCCCAGGACCTCCGCGACGGCCTTGTACAGCTCGCGCGGAATAGACTGTCCGATTTCCAATTCCTTATAAAGTGTACGAGCGAGAGGCTTATTCTCGACGATGGGAACCCCCGCTTTGCGGGCCACCTCTCGAATTTTTTTCGCGATCTCTCCGGCCCCCTTGGCCGTCACTTTCGGCGCCGGCATATCTTTGGAGTATTGAAGAGCAACCGCCAAGTGGGTGGGATTCGTTACCACGACATCTGCCTTGGGGATTGCCTCCATCATCCGGCGACTCGCCATGCGTCGCTGAATGCTGCGAATCCTTTGCTTGATCAAAGGATCTCCTTCCCGGAGCTTAAATTCTTCTTTCGCTTCCCTTCTCGTCATTTTCATTTGCTTTTCGAGCGTAAAGCGCTGGTAAAAATAGTCGAGCCCTGCAAGCACCGAGAAGGCGCCGATGAGGGACAGAAAGAGTTTCCTCAAAAGAATAAAAAGGAGCGAGGTCCCCTCGGAGGCATTTTTTTGATAGAGAAGTGCTGCCTGCTCCACCTGTCCTCGCAGAAAGAACCACACCACCCCTCCCCCGAGAGCCAGCTTCAGAACAGCCTTGAGACCCTCGACGGCGCCCTGGGAAGAAAATATTCGTTGGAATCCCGCGATGGGATCAATCCTCTCCCACTTCGGCGCCAGTGGCTCCCAGGAAAAGTAGATGCCCACCTGTGCTGCGCACGTTACGATACCGGCCACCATCGCCACTCCGAAAATCGGTAGCACCATCCAGCCAAGCGCTCGAAGAATAGGAAACCGTAATTCCAAAAATTCCGCTTTACCGAACGGGCTATTCGTCTGGAATTTGAAAAAAACTCCTGTGAGCACGCCGAATTGCTGGACCAACGTAGCCGCGGTAAAATACAAGGCCACCCCAACGAAAAACAAAAGACTCACGGAAAGAATTTCACGGCTCATCGCAACAGTGCCCTGCTTCCGGAATTCCTCGCGCCGGTAACTACTAGGGCTTTCTGTCCGCTCGTCGTCGTTTGATTCAAATAGCGGCATAGTGTTATAGAACCCGTAAAACGCTAATCACGTCGTTACTCATCTCGCCCAACAAACCCTCGATGTAATGCAAAAGATCGGGCGCCACAACATAGAGACCGGAAAAACCCAGAAATACCGTGAGAGAAAAGCTGAACAAGAGCATGTTAATCTGCGGAAGAAGCCGCGCGAATAGACCAAGCGCGATGTTCATTCCTAAAATAAGAAGCGTGAATGGAGCCGCCATCTGGACGGCAACAATAAAGAGTTTCGCTGTCACCGTAAAAAAGGCGTTGAGCATTCCAGGGCCGTCCCAAGATTGAAATTGCGAGCGTTGGGTGATTTCAAAACTGACGACGAATAGCCGGATAAATTCATGATGAAAGTTCGCCACGAGGAAAATCATGAGAGCAAGCCAGGTATGAAGAGGAACAATGACCGAAACCTGCGCATGGTTCTGCGGATCCATTAGTCCTGCCGCACCAAGCCCCATCTGATACCCCACGAACTGGGCGGCAAGCTCGATAGCTTCGAACGTAAGATAAGCAATGAAGCCCATGAGTAAACCGACGACTGACTCGCGAAGGGCCCCACCCACTAAGCCCGTAAGGGTCGTTGGCACGGCTCCTAGAAAAGGATGCACGAGGGGGTAGACCGCAAGGGAAAGGGCCAAGGCCGTTAATAGACGAATCGTGACAGGAATTGAAGCATGAGAAAAGACCGGAACGAGAAGAAAAAGACCCAGAAGACGTAGAAATACCAAGACGAGGTCCAAGATTTGAGTCCATGCGCCTGGGTAGAGAGCAGTCATCGTACGAGGTTGGGAATGTTTTCAAATAGCTGCGTTGTAAAGTCAGTGAGAAGATCAATCATCCAAGGAGAAAAGAGAAAAAGTGCCAAAAGCATCGCAAGTAATTTCGGAATCACTTGCAGAGTGGACTCACTAATTTGCGTTACCGCTTGCAGGACATTGGTGAATAGCCCGACGACCAAACCAAATACCAAAACAGGCGCCGAAAGTAAGATAGCTAACTTCATCGCCTGCCGGGTGATGTCTAAGACCTGTTCGGTTCCCATAGATTTTTTATCCGAAACTACGAACCAAAGAGCCGATAATTAATTGCCAACCGTCGACCAGGACGAAAAGAATGAGCTTAAAAGGCAATGAGATCACCACTGGCGGCAGCATCATCATTCCCATCGCCATGAGGATTGAGGCCACCACCATATCGAGTACTAGGAAGGGAATGTAAATCATGAATCCAATCTGGAATGCCGTTTTCAACTCCGAAATCATAAAGGCAGGAATCAGTAGATAGGTCGGGACGTCTGCCCGCTTCTGCGGAGTCTCGAGTTTTGCAAGCTTAACGAAGAGCCCTAAGTCCTTATCCCGCGTTTGCTTGAACATAAACTGACGGATCGCCCCCTCAGCAAGCCCCAGGGCTTCCGTTTGCGTTATCTTATTATCGAGATAGGGGCCGAGCGCATCCTTGTTGAGCGTTTTCCACACCGGCGCCATAATGAAAGCGGTCAGGAATAACGCTAAGCCGACGATAAGTTGATTCGGCGGCAAGACTTGAGTCCCAATCGCCTGGCGCAGGAAGGAAAGCACAATAACGATGCGAACAAAAGAGGTGAGCATGATTAATAGTGAAGGAGCGAGAGCTAAAATCGTCAGCATTGCAATGATCTTTAAGACCACGGCGTTCTGATCGGCTCCTTGCGCTCCATTCATCGAAATTTGGAATAGAGGATTCACAGTGCAATTTCCTTCTTTAGCCGCGCAATCTCTTCATCGACAGCATCCTTAAAGGACTCTCTTTCGAATTTCGTCTCATCTTCATACTGGGCCTGAAGACCAGGCACATGGGAAAGCAAATTGATCTGGTGAGGGGTCACTCCGACGAGTACGAACTCTCGGCCGACGCGCACCAAGCTGACGCCAGCCTTCGGGCCGAGCGAGCAATGCGCAAGGGATTCAATCAGGTACTTCCTGTTTCCTGCGGTCTTTTCCTTGATGCGCAAGAATTTTACGACAGCGAAGGTTGAGATGCCGGCAACAACCAGGATTCCGAGAATGAGAAGCCACTGCGTATGACCAAAGCCGACCGTAGCCGGCTTTACACTTGGATTATCGGCAAGGACCGGCAGCTGCTCACTCTTCGCATACTCGAGCACCGGCGTGACTTTCACCGGAAAGCCAATTTTTAAAACGAGCGAACTTTTTTCCCTGGAGAAAGCCACCTTCTCTTTCCAGTTCTGCTCGCGGTCGTTCAGCTCCACTTTTACAGCTAGTCCGCGCTTCTCCTGGCTTGCCGTGAGCGTTTTCACCAGGGCGTGTGGGGCACTGAGCTTCACATTTCCTTCAAAGGAGCTATCGAGCTCGGCACCACTTAATATGAACTCAATCTTCCCGTTTTTGATCGTAAAGGAAGGAACGTCCGCAAAACCTTCGGGAGTCTGAAAACGGATCTCCGCTTCCTTTTCCCCGCCCACCTTCAAAGAGGAAAGAGGATAGGAAAACGCGTAACAGGACACGAAGAAAAGGAGACAAGCTAACCGCATTTATTCTCCGAGATTACGAATTCTTTGGGCGTGACTAACTACATCGGTGAGCCGTATGCCAAACTTCTCATTCATCACGATGACCTCTCCTCTTGCTAGCACCCGGTCATTTACCAGGACTTCCAGAGGCTCACCGGCGAGTTTGTTCAGCTCTATCACACTCCCTTTGTGAAGTTTGAGAAGGTCTTGAATTAAGATTTTGGCCCGGCCCAGCTCCACACTGATGCGAAGAGGAATATCCAAGACCATATCCAGACCTTCTATCTGGCCATTGACGTGAAGCTTGAGCTGAGGGCTTCCCTCTTCCTGCTTTTCCGTCGCTTTTTCATTGGCTCCAGATTGCGCTTTTGCGTTTTCCATGTGGACTCCTTACTTAAAGAATTATTTGCTGATTTTCGGATTTTCCAGAACTCGAAGGGCGTTGTTCCCGCGGTAGACTCCCATCAGTCCTTGCAATTTCGATACGCCTTCCACAAGCAAAGTTAAGGGGGATGCGGCGTCTTGAGTTAGGGTGAGCACATCGCCCACCTTCCAATTACCCACATCCTCTACCGTCTTCGTTGTCGCCCCGAGCTCCACCTTCACTCCAAGCTCCACCTCTTTGAGCTCGTGCTCCCAGTGCTTGTGCCACTGGTCGGCGTCCGCATTCATTTCACCCGTGATGTTTACGGCGAGTAGGTGCTGAATCGCGTCCAGGGCTTTTAACTGAATAATGAGAATGAAGGGGCCGGAAAGATTTTCGAATTCGACTTCAAACGTAACAACCGCGACGAGCTCCGATCCGTGAATCGAGCCTACGAAATGGGGATTGGATTCCGAGCGCTGGTAATTGATTTCCAAAGGAAAATTGAGTCTCCAAGCCTCCCGAAGATCGCGCATTGCAAGCTCGCACACCTTTCGGATCATGTTATTTTCAATAGTGGTGAACTGATCTCTTCCGCCAATTTTGGAAAAAGGTCGCTCCGAGCCTCCATAATAGGCATCTACCATGGCGTAGGTGAGCTTCGAGCTCACGACAAAGAGCATGTGCCCTTTCAATTGGGGCAGGTGGAGGATATTCAAAGAAGTGGGGAGAAGAATATTGGTGAGGTAATCGCCAAAACGCAGAAAATCTGTGTTCGTTGCGTTTACAGTAACCGTTTTTCTGAGCAGCGTAGAGAGGGTCATACGGAAAAGACGAGAGAAACGCTCGTGAATCCCTTGAAGCGCTGCGAGCTTTCCGCGGACAATCTTTTCCTGGGACGTCAAATCATAGGCTATCCAATCAATTGGGTTTTTCTGCTGCTCGTCGGTCTCCACATTCCCGTTCGAGACCGCCGCTAAGAGCGCATCAATTTCTGACTGGGAGAGAACTTCCGCCATGTTTTTCCCCTAAGAGTGTTGAACCGGAAACAGAATCAGTTGAAGTGGAATTGGGTGAAGTAGATGTCTTTCACTTTACCGGTAGAGAGGAGATTGTTGATCACGCGTAAGAGATCAGCGCGAAGCTTTCGCATTCCCGTCGGCTCTCTTAGTTCCTTATAGCTGCGGCTAGAGAGAAGAACGATGATAGCATCTCGTAGGGCTGGCTTTTTTCGGGATAGCTCATCTTCCACCGCCGGGTCCGCAAGTTCCAGCTCGAGCTGGGTTTGCAAAAACTTCGGGCCCTGATCGCTTGCGATATTCACAAGGAAACTTTCAATCGGATAAAGAGTGCCTAAGTTCTGCGGCTGCAACTCCTTCCCGATGAGACTTTGTTTCGGTTCTTCCGGGCGTTGCAACTTTTGCGTCTGCGCCTGTAAATCTTGAACTCGGTGCCACATGAGCTGCATGAAGTAGCCAAGGCCTCCGACCGTCGCAAGATTAACGAGAACCAACCCGAAGAGAACCAGCCCCAAAAGATCCGGTTTTGACTTCGTGGCCTCGCCCAAAAACGTGGGCTTTGGGGCTTCCTGGATTTTTTTTGCGGCGTCGGCCATGCGAGCCTCCTGCTTTTTTAGGGAGTAGAGGACAGATCTGTAGACGTAGGGATAAGGGCTAAAACTGCAAGCCAGGTGCCACGACTCAATCGGCAAAGTACGCGAAAGGATTAGAGGTGAGGGATGGGATTACGTCAGGTTTTACGAAACAGCGTCATCGTCTTGACGCTTCAACGAGTACCCGCCACCCCTCGAGACTCTCCACAATCTCGAAAAGCGGCGGGCACCTTCGTTCAGCAAAGTTAGTTGTGACCAGGTGCAGCCCCAACCCCGGCCTCCACTGCGTGGGCTCGCGTGGGAGGTTTGGCTGGCTGAGAAGCATTATGCAGGACACTTTCATAAATCTTTTCGGCTTTCGCTTTTGCTCTTTCCTGAGCCATCCGTTTTTCTATGGCTGCTTGCTCGCTGGGACTTTTTCTACTTGCGAGAAAATCGGCCTTAGCTCGATAGCGCTTATGAAACTCCCAAGGATAGATCTTTTCCAGCCCAATTTTCTTTAAGCGGGCTAAATAGCGATCTACGCACTTTTGAAAATAGCGAGGGCCACTCAAATCCTCCGCTCCGCAGTAACTATCCTCGTTTTGCCGATCCGCGCGATTGCGAAATGAGTTTTTGACCAGGGACTCGCATTCCTCCACGCAACTACAACGGGATTGGAACTTCGCTAGAATCTCTTTGTCTTTTGTCTTTGCCGGATCGTCTTTATAGGTTTCAAGCCCCCTTCCCCATTCTCTATGAGGGGTGGGAAGATCCGTGTACGACCAACATCCATCGCCTGTTCGGTCTTCATACGTAGGTAGTGGATTCGAGTTCTTTGGACACTTGATTTGACCGGCGAACTCTCCTTTCGTAAAAGTCTCTTCCGAAAGTTTTCTCAAGCATCCGAGAAGGGATTTCAATCGGTTGATATTTTTCTGATCTGTCAGTTCGCCACAAGTTTTCTCACAACCTCGGAAACCCTCCAAATTTTCCAGGTGATCTTTGTAATTTGCGCGCATCCATTCCGCATAGGGCGGCAGTTCCTCCCCCTCTTTTGCATTCGCGCCGGCCATTGCCAATAGACCAAGAGAAAGCGTAAGCAGCTGAACGAATCTACACTTCATTTAAAGCCTCCGTTTAGAATTGTTGAGCTCAAGAGTACGGGGAGAACCTTTACAGAATGTGGAGGGCCGAAAAAGGGCACTCCCCTTGTCCAAGGGGTTCACAGAGGGGAGCGCTTTTTAGTAATGATTTCAAGGGCGAATACTCTTGGCATGCGTTGCATTGGAGTCTACAGGGCCAAACCGTTTGGGGTGAGGTGTGGCAGTTGAGGTGGATGATGTGGCGTTCGATTTCGATTTTATTGGTACTGTTGGCCATCGCGGCCTGCGGAAAAAATGATGGCCTACGCACGGTCCCGATGGGCCCGGCTCCGATGGGAATGGCCCCGGCACCTTACGGTTATTCTCCGTATAATCCCGGCTACGCGCCGAATCCCCAGTATGGAAATCCCGCGTACGGAAATCCCTATTTCACTCCAGGCGGACAGGTCCCTAATGGGTACGGTCAGGGTTTTTATCCCTTTATGCCGATTTACAATTACATGCAGAGCAATCCCTATACGCAGAACTACTGGGGCGGCTTCTGGAATGGCTGGCAGAATTATGCTAACCAGAATGGGCACAATCAATATAACT
>JAHFAF010000163.1 GCA_023250715.1 Pseudobdellovibrionaceae bacterium
ATGTTCACAACATCGAAAACTCCAAGCGACATCATTAAAGAAAAGGGTTTCGCTCAGATTAGTGATACCGGAGCTTTGGAGGCTGCAATTCGGAAGGTAATCGAGGCGAGTCCAAGCCAAGCTCAGGATTACAAGGCCGGAAAAACAAAACTTCTTGGGTTTTTCGTTGGCCAGGTGATGAAAGAAACAAAGGGCCAGGCCAATCCTGGCGTCTTGAATGAACTTGTGAAGAAAATTTTGGAGGGCGGATGAAAGCACTTATTACCGGCGTGACCGGGCAAGACGGCTCCTATCTTGCTGAGCTTCTTCTTTCCAAGGGGTACCAGGTCTTTGGAGTGGTCCGTCGATCGTCCTCGGAAAATTACGAGCGCATCGCGCACATTCGAGATCGGATTGAGCTTATTCAAGCCGACCTTCTCGATCAGGTGTCGCTTACGTCTGCGATGCAAAAGTCTCAACCCGATGAAGTGTACAATCTTGCCGCGCAGTCATTCGTTCCAACTTCCTGGGAGCAGCCGGTTCTGACCGCGGAATTTACCGCCATCGGAGTTTCTAGGCTTTTGGAAGCAGTTCGTTCGGTGCGGCCCGAAGCAAAATTTTATCAGGCCTCTAGCTCCGAAATGTTCGGCAAAGTACAAGAGACACCTCAAAGCGAAAGAACCCCATTCTATCCGCGCAGTCCTTATGGCGTAGCTAAGGTATACGGCCATCACATTACGGTGAATTATCGAGAAAGTTACGGAATGTTTGCCGTCTCCGGAATTTTGTTCAATCACGAGTCTCCGCGACGCGGACTTGAATTCGTTACAAGAAAAGTAACGGACGGGGTGGCGCGGATCAAACTCGGAATGGCAAAAGAACTCAAAATGGGAAATCTCGAGGCAAAGCGCGACTGGGGATTTGCGGGAGATTACGTGCGGGCCATGTGGCAAATGCTTCAGCGTAAAGAGCCCTCCGACTTTGTTATTGGTACGGGAAAGGCACACACGGTGAAGGAGCTCGTGCAGCTCGCCTTCGAGTGCGTGGGCCTTAAATACGAGAGCTACGTGAAGTTGGATCCTTCTTTTTTGCGCCCTGCCGAAGTCGATATCTTGATCGCGAACCCGACAAGGGCGCGGGAAGTCTTGGGTTGGAGCCCGGAAGTTCAGTTCGAGCAGATGATTCAAATGATGGTCGAGGCGGACATAAAGAGACTATCCAGGTGATGAAACGCCTTCTTCTCCCCCTCATTTTAGTGTTTGGCTTTTTGTTCTTCCCCTTGGCGTACGCCGACACGCATTTCTGTCCCATGAAATGCGAGGGGGAAAAGACCTATTCTGCGCCGGGAAGTTGCCCCGTCTGTGGGATGGCGCTCGAAAAAAAGCTGGAAGGGGAAGGGGCCCAGCCACTGAATTCGCGCGACTTTCGAGTGGATTTAGTTCTTCAGCCAGAGAGCCCGAAGGCGGGCGAGAAGGTAAAGGTAAGCCTTGCCCCGCGTCGTACCTTGGATAATTCAGCGCTTGAGCTCGAAGTAGTACATGAGAAACCTCTTCATCTCATCACTGTGACGCAAGAATTAGATTGGTTCAGTCACGATCACCCGGTGAAAGGGACGGACGGAACTTGGCAACTCGAAATGGTCTTTCCTCGTGCGGGAAACTATATTTTCTATGCCGATTTCGTGCCAAAAGGGGCGCGGAACCAGGTTTTTCCTCTAGCATTTCAGGTTCAGGGAGTTCGGCCTAAGATCAAGGCGCTGAAAGCCTCATCGGCTCCACGGAAGGTGGGGTCCTATACGTTCACGCTGATACAGCCAAAAGCATTGCTCTCGAACGAGGCCATGACGCTTACCTTCAAGATCGCCAAAGGGGGGAAGCCGGTCACCGATCTTCAGCCTTATCTTGGCGAAAAAGGCCATTTGGTGGGAGTTAGTGAAGACACCCTTTCTTATGCACACTCCCACCCGATGGATTCGAAATCGGGTTCGGAGGTGGCTTTCATGGCCCATTTTCCCAGGCCCGGCCTTTACAAAATATGGGGTCAATTCCTCCATCAGGGGCAAATTCTAATCGCGGATTTTGTTCTATCGGTGAAAGAGAAGTAATAGTAATGTTCGCGGAAACACTATGTACTCACCTGACGAAATCAAAATCCTAGTGGAAAAAGGGATTCCCGGCTCGCGCGCCGAGGTGCGGGATATGACAGGGACGAGCGACCATTTTGAATTGATCGTGGTGGCAGAGGCATTTCAGGGCAAGAATGCGGTAGCCCGACACCGAATGGTGTATGGAGCGATTGGATCCGCCGTGGGTGGTGAGATCCATGCCTTGTCCCTTCGCACACTGACCCCTGAGGAGGAAAAGAGATGAATACCGAACTTCAAAAGCGGATCACCGATACGGTAAAGAGCCATCCGATTGTCCTGTATGTAAAAGGCACGCCCGAAGCGCCGATGTGCGGTTTTTCAAAAGCGGTGATGGATATTTTTAATCGCCTGGGAGCCTCTTTCAAGACGGTGGATGTTCTCTCGGACTCCGATATCCGGGAAGGGATTAAAGAGTTCACCCAGTGGCCTACGATTCCCCAAGTGTTCATTAAGGGGGAATTCGTCGGAGGTTGCGATATCGTGCGGGATCTTTACTCCAAGGGCGAGCTTGCAACGCTCGTGAAGGAAGCCACCGAAAAGTAATGGCCGATCAACGGCGGACAGTGCATTGGATCGCCCGCGGGTTGGCTGCGGTTCTCGTTGCCTGTGTGATTGGGCTCTTTATCGTCTTTACCCGTCTTCGCGAGCCTGTGGGTACGCCAGAAAAACCTTCCAAAATACCCGAGTCGGCCATTTGGTACCCCGGAGAAAAAGGAGGCACGTGGATCCAGCTCATGGAGAGTCGGGAAAAAGACTTTCGACTGCGCGTGTATAAGGATTTTTCGGGCGAGCTCCTCGTCGATACGTGGTTTGCTCTATCGCCGAATTGCCAAGAGCTTCACTTTGCGGCGCCGGAATTCCACCGCGTGGTGCGAGGCTATGATGGGAATGTAGTTTGGCTCACCACCAAGGAAGGACGGCAGGATTGCCAGCTTAAGCCCGTTTTCCCCACTGCCGGAATTTCGGGCTCGCGGCTTGTCTACGAAGTGGAAGGGAAAGAGGTTTCTGCCGAGATTTTCAAAACGGTGAAAGACTCTTTGGAGTTTTCGAGGGAATTTACGGATGGGGAAGCGGTGCAGCCTGGAAAGCGGCCCAAAGATCCCCACAAAACAGGGACTGTTCACATGCAAGACGCGAAGGATCGAAAGAGCGGCAAGCGTTATCAGCTTTCGATTTCTAGCTTCGACGATCGTACGGTATATTCGATTAGTCGAATCAAGCGAGCGCAGTTGCGAGGCCGCAGGCCGAAGCAATCTCAGGATGGAGGCGAGGTTAATAAATGAAATTCACTCCGTTAATTTTTTTAATTTTTTCGATCAACTCCTTAACTCTCGGCGCGGAAACCAAGTACCTGTCCTTAGGGAGCGTCAAAAAAGTTACACTCAAAGCTGGAAAGGCGGGAGAGGTGGACCTTCCGATCGTAATTGGCGCTGAGTTTCACATTCAAGCAAATCCCGCCTCCTTACCGCGACTCATTCCCACGACTTTGGATCTCACAAATGAAGTGGGCATCGAAGTGGGAAAGCCAGTCTATCCGAAGGGAAATACATATCAGCAACAGGGGTCCCAGGATTCCATTTCCGTCTATAGCGGAAGCGTGAACATTAAAGTTCCCTTGGCGGTGAAGCTGGGTGCCAAGGCCGGCACCTATATGATTAAGGGAAAGTTGCGTTACCAAGCGTGTAACGACAAGATTTGTTTCTTTCCCATGTCGGTTCCCGTCGAAATTCCCCTACTGGTCAAATAAACGGTGTCCTCTTATCTCGCGTATGTTCTTTTAGCCTGGAGCCTCTGGGCAACTCGCGGGCACTTTGAGCCCAAGGGAATTGCAGGCCTTGCTGTAGCTTGGGCGTTAGCGGCGTTTCCAAACCGAGGAAAAGTTCCCCCTTGGTTACCCTGGGCCTTTTCTCTTTTTTTTAGTTATTGGATCCTTCGGGACATGCGGCTCCTCTATGTCCTTCCGAAATGGGAAAAACATTTGCGTGGGCTCGCGCTTCTCGCTTCGGTCGGATATCTCCTCCAACCCAAGTGGCGTGCCGTGGGGCTGGGATTGGCCTTGGCGGGCCTCATCGACATCGATCTCTTTATTCCCCTTGCCTCTCCCGATCCGAAAATAGACGTTTTTGTTGCATCGAAAGAAGCGATTCAGTTTTTTCTTCAAGGGAAGCCTGTCTACTCGGGCGGCTATTCGGAAATTTATGGCGGTCGTTACGGGTACGAGCCTGGTTTCAATTATTGGCCAGGTGTTCTGTCTTACCTTGTACCCTTCCAGTCATTGACAGGAGACTTCCGGTGGGGGCTCGTCGCGGCCCACCTGATTTCCGTCGGTATTCTCTTCCGCTGGGTGAGTTTGAGTGTTGCTCTTTTGTGGCTTTCTTTTCCTGTAGTCCCTTTTGTTCTCGAACAATCTTGGAATGAACCGCTTCTCGCGATGCTTCTCTTTTTATTTTATCTTTGTGCAAGTCGCAAAAAAATGGATTGGGCGGCCGTCTTTTTGGGAATTCTTTTGGGTAGCAAGCAATACTTGATTCCCCTGGGTGTGCTTTCGCTTCTGTGGATTTATCGACAGCATGGAAAACAAAAATTCTTGCGAGTTTCCGCGATTTCCCTCGGGGTTGCCACCCTTCTTCTACTCCCTTTTTTAATTCGGGAACCAGTCGGCCTCGTTCATACGACCATAACCAAGGTGCTTCAATTCCCTTACAGAGAGGACTCGCTGAACTTTACTACTTTTCTCACTCTTTGTGGGTTGGGTGTTTTAAATCCCTTGCGATATCTCGTACTCGTGGGAGTGTTTGGTTGGACGATCTATAAAATCTATCAGGTGCCCGACGAAAAGACCTGGGCGTGGAGCTCCTTCTTCTTTTACTTCACGCTGTTCACCTTTGGTAATCACGCTTTCTGCAATTACTATTATTGGGTCGCGGGCCTAGCGACCCTTCATCTAGCGCTTCTTCCAAAGCCTCTTTCGAGGTCGTAGTCGTTTTCGTGGACGTGATCGTGACCGTGCTCGTCGACGGTTAGCGACAAAGTTTTGAGAGCATAGAAACAATACGAGCAGGGTCAGAATTCCACAAGCGGCAGCGGATTCACTCCACTATTGGTTTCGTTAGCCCGGAGTGCTATCAACGCCGGACTACTTAACAGTCAGTCCGTTTTACGCGGGGAAGATCACCTCCTCGTCTACGGTCACGGTCACGGTCACGAATACGGTCACGGGGACGTTTAAGTAAAGACTCGATAGGGGGCTTATTGCTGGCGTCGAGTACTAACGTTCTTCCAAAGCCTCTTTCGAGGTTGTAGTCGTTTTCGTGGACGTGATCGTGACCGTGCTCGTCGACGGTTAGCGGCATAGGCGGACCCTCCTCGTCTACGGTCACGGTCACGAATACGTCCACGGGGACGTTTAAGTAAAGACTCGATAGGGGGCTTATTCGTTCTGTCTAAAACCTCTTCAGCCACTCGGGGAATACCGTAGCCTCTGCGTGCCGAACACTCTGGCACTCTGATTGCAAAAACTAAATATGGGTCTCGCGGAAGATGTAGGAGTGGTATATGCGGTCGCTGTGGCGGTTGGCTATTCTCGTTCCCTTCCTTGTGCCCTACGTGGCTCTGGCCGAGCAGAATGTTACTGAGGCGCTTGGTGATTTTCATGATCCCTCTGTGGATGGAATCCGGCAGTCTTTGCCCGGTGGTGCAGCTCGATCTATCTATGGAGCGGATGGAAAGTGTCGCGTTCAAAGAAGAAACAATGGTGGCGCAGGCCGCGTGAATCCCCCCGTGGATATTACCGGGGGCGTGGGGGCGACCCAGGCTGCGGCAACACCAGCTCCTCCTCCTCAAGGACCGCCGGATCCTCCCCCTTCGGAAAATCCCAGTCTTGTAGATGTCCAAGCCTTTGTGGGAAAGTATTGCAACACCTGCCATAAGCCTACTGAAGCCAAGTTAAATGCCGATCAGAAAATTCGTATCGTGAAGTGAAGCGTAGAAAAGACGTTCGCGGAGGCTTTGAATGCGGTTAACACCGTGGAGGAGATGAAAAAATTGAAAAACAATCCCAGCATCGTGAAGGCACTCGAAACCTGGTCAAAGCTGCCGTAAGCGTCTATTGTTACGCCAAATGAGACTCTTTAAAACACCGCTGTACTTGCAAACTTTGATCGCGATGATCCTGGGTGCCGTGGTTGGAGGTATTTTCGGAGACACACTAGGGCCCTTGAGTCAGCTGAGTAAGCTCATTGTTCAGTGGATCAAAATTCTCGCGACCCCACTTCTCTTCTTCGCCATTCTCGATGGAATTCTGAACGGGCAGATGAAGGGCCGCGGCGTGAGAGCGATGCTACTTATCTCTGCATTCAATGCTTTGTGCGCCATTTCTATTGCCCTTTTCATTTCCAATACGTTTCATGCGGGCCAATATCTCCAATTGAAGGCGGGGGCAGCTGTCGTCGAGAGTGCGAAGAAGAATTGGGACTGGACGGAAGCCCTAAAAACGTTCATCCCGGACAGCTTGATTGGCCCCTTTGTGAATAATGCGGTTCCCGCCCTAATTTTGCTTGCGATTTTGTTTGGTATCGCTGGAAGAGTGCTCGAAGCCCACGCGACTCCTCCCGAGAAAGAAGTCTATGAACACGCGAGGCACAGCCTTCAGCTCCTGATGAAGATTCTCCTCAAGGTGATGGAGTGGTTCATTTACTTAGTACCTCTCGCCGTTTTCGCTTCTGTCGCGAAGGTGGTCGGAGAGCACGGGTTTTCAATCTTGGGGGGCTTGGGCGCATACCTTGCCGTGACACTTTCTGGAATGTTTCTGCAAGTCGTTTTTGTTTATCAATTTTGGATTCGAGGGATTGCCCGTAAAAGCCTGGGGCTCTTTTGGCGCGAAGCCCGCGAGCCCATGTTTTATTCATTTGGCGTGAACAGCAGTCTTGCCACTCTCCCCGTCACTTTGAAGGCGCTCGATCGCGTGGGGGTGTCCTCGGGTGCTGCGAGGCTCTCGGCTTGTGTCGGCACGAATCTGAATAATGACGGAATTCTTCTTTATGAGGTGGTCGCTGCATTCTTCATCGCACAAGCATATGGAATTCATCTCTCGGTTTTTCAACAAGTGGCCCTTGCCGGCATTTGCGTGTTAGCGACGATTGGAGTGGCAGGTATTCCCGAGGCGGGAATCATCTCTCTACTGCTCGTCCTTAATACAGCTAATCTTCCTGCAGAAAGTCTACCCCTGCTGCTCACCGTCGATTGGATTGTCGCGCGCTTTCGCTCCGTTACGAACGTGCTCGCCGATATGACAGTAGCCGTCGGAATCGATCATTTTTCCGCTCCCCAACCGGCCCAATAAGCAGTATGGATCGGGGATGAGGTGGGGGATGCGTGGGGTTTTTCTATTCTTTTTTCTGACGTCCGTTCTTTATGCGAGTGATTTTGTACAGGAGATTGAACAGCCTCTTGAAAAAGCACTGATTCCCATCGGATTCGACAACAACGATAGTGTTCAGATCATGGTGACGGGTCGGTTCAAAAGCCCGTGCTACCAAATTGGTACCTTCTACTCGACTGTTGACCGAAAAAAGAAAGTCGTGGAGGTCCAGCTTTCCGCCTACGAATATAAAGGCTGCAGCCTTGATGTGGAGGTGCCTTTCTACCAAGTAATTCCCCTGGGGCTCATTCGAGAGGCGGGGGATTACACGGTGAAAGACATGACGGGGAAAAATGCTTTAGGTGTTTTGAAGATTGCACCGGCCGAAGTCTCCCCTGAAACTACCGACGATTTCACCTACGCGCCACTTCTGGATGCCTTTATTTTGGAGAGAAAGAGCGGAAAAAAAGTTCTCATTCTCACTGGGGTTTTTTCGGATAGTTGCTTGAGATTTCAAAAGGTGGAGGTGAAATATTATCCGGAAGTGGTCGTAGTGTTGCCGAAGATTTATCGGCCCAAAAATGCCGGCTGCGAAAAAGGAGAGTTTCCCTTCCGCCGGGAAGAGGTTCTTAATGCTGATTTACCCGCCAAATTCCTTCTTCACGTTCGATCCTGGGGCGGACAGGCGATCAATAAAACAGTGGTTCGCACGCGCTGATTGAATTAGTTAACGCATTGAGCCAACCCCTTTTGCCGTGTTCCTTCCGTCGCATTACACGGAATGAACAAGGAGGGGGGGGTATGAAAAATTCCTGGTTAGTATTGAGTTTGTTTGTAGTGAGCGGCTTTGCACAAGCGGGTGAGACCCGATTGGATAAGGCTCTTCGGCTTTTGGGAGAGGCTTTGAATAAAACCGCTTATAGGGGAATTACGCCTGAGGGCTTCGAGTGCGGAGTTCGTGGCAGCGCGGATGAGTACCAAGCCGACATCGATGTAACGGTTGGAAAGCACGCGGCTACTTTTCACGCGGATAACGAAGACAATAATGAGTTCAACGACACGCGATTGATCTCACTGTCTCAAGAGGGTGACACGCTGAGAGTCACTGTGAAAAATACGCCAATTGACGATGACGGTCTGAGAGGTACGCCGGTTGTCGACAAGATCACGGTCGTGCAATGGCACGGAAAGCCGTTTCTCGTGAGCATCGGTAAGCGAACCTGTAAGAATCTCCGCTAGAGAAATAGCGCAACTTCAAGAAGTGCTGTGGGTAGGGTGGTGGATCTTCCGCTGATTGAATAGTTCTGCCCTCCCACGGCGAAGCCTATATTGAATAGGCTGACGGGATCGAATATTAGAAACCGCCAGCCCAACATTCCCAAGGCGGTAAATGAGGAAGAGGAGCTTCTGCTTCCGCCACTCAAATTGGTGCCGAAGAGGCCTCCCCCCAAACGCAAGAAAAGCATGTCGAACTTTCCAAATGGGTAAATATTTATCGTTCCGAGTGCTTCATAGGCGGTGTAGCTATAGCCAGTGTCCGAAGAGGAATAGAGGTTGATGAACGCGCCGAGAGTCAGATAACGCCAGACGGAGACCTCCAAATCTAAAGAGGGAAATAAGAATGTACGGCGCTGGTAGTAACCTTGAAGTCCTCCACCCAACATCACGACTCTTGCTTGATTGAGGTAGGGATCCTCGTCGAAAAAAAACCGGTCCACGCGGGGGCCATCGTCTTTGCGTTTATCCCAAACGCTGTCCGCGTTCCCGTTTCCCGCTAAGAAAAGCAACAATATGAGAGAGGCCTTTTTCATAATTTCAAAAGGGAAAGGTCGGGGGAGAGGAACCCGATCCGCTATTGGTCGATCCCGTTGGGATGTCCTTGCAGCAGCGAAATCCAACGTCTGT
>JAHFAF010000164.1 GCA_023250715.1 Pseudobdellovibrionaceae bacterium
GAAATTGAGATAGGAGAAGACGCATCATGATTAAGATTAAGAAGGGCATGAAAGCTCTGGTCGTGGGACTAGGGCGTAGTGGAGTAGCGGCGACCAAGCTTCTTTGCAAAAAGGGCGTGAAGGTCATCGTGACGGACGAGCTCAATAAGAGCGATTTGAAAGAGGCGTTGGAGGCGCTCGACGGGTACTCCTACCACGCAGAGCTCGGAAAACACGTCCTTAAGAATTTTTCGGAAGTTGATTTTATCGTCGTAAGCCCCGGCGTTCGGCTCGACATCAAACCGCTTCAGCATGCTGAAAAGACGAAGATACCGATCATCAGCGAGCTGGAGCTAGCGTGTCAGTTCATTTCCGAGCCCATCATTGCGGTCACCGGAACGAATGGGAAGACCACCACCTCCACTTTAATCGCCGAAATGATTCAGGCGGGGGGAAAGACGGCTTTCTTGGGTGGGAACATCGGCGTGCCTTTGAGCGATTACGCTTCTCGTCGCGACAAATGTGATTATGTTGTCTGTGAAGTATCGAGCTTTCAGCTCGATACGACGTTCAGCTTAAAGCCGCATATTGCAGTCTTCATGAACTTGGCGCCCGATCATTTGGATCGGTACGCGAGCTACGACGCCTATATTCAGGCGAAGTTGAAACTCAAATTGAATATGACGGAAGAGGATTACGTCATTGCGAATTTGAGAGATCAGAAACTCATGGGGCTTCTCTCCGGGTGTCCGGCGAAGCAGCTGTATTTTACATCCGATTCCTTGTTGAAGACGCCTGCGCACCATGTGGAAAAATTTCAGGGCGCTTACTTGGAGACTCCGACTACCTTGCACCTGATGGCAAGTCGGTGGAAGGATCACACGTTCGACGTGAAGCCGGCGCTTTTACGCGGCCTTCACAATAAAGAGAACATGATGGCCGCGATGTTGGCGGCAAAGCTTGCGGGCGTTACCAATGAGTCCATTCAAAAGGTGCTCGTTAGTTTTAAGCCGCTTCCGCACCGCATGGAGTTCGTAGCGAGAAAGAACCAGGTTCTTTTCTACAACGATTCCAAGGGTACGAACGTGCACAGTCTTTTGCGCTCGCTCGAGAGCTTCAATGAGCCTGTTATTCTCATCGCCGGTGGGCGCGATAAGGGTGAAGACTACGGCATGCTGGGCGCTGCGATTCGCCGTCATGTGAAAAACCTTATCCTCGTGGGCGAGGCGAAGGAAAAACTGAATCGCGCCATCGGCGATTTCAGCGAAACATTCCTCGTGGGTACTTTTGAAGAAGCCGTTTACCTCGCTTACCAAAAGTCACGCTCGGGCGATGTGGTTCTCCTCTCTCCCGGCTGCGCGAGCCAGGACATGTTCAAGAACTACGAAGAGCGCGGCGATTATTATAAGAGAATCGTGAATACGTTTTAACCCAGAGTTTTTTTGAATGTTAATACGGGAACACTATGAAAACTCTCTTTTTAATTTTTAGCCTCTTCGTAATGCCCAAAGGTTTTTCAGAAGTAAATAAGCGTGTTTTGTTAGCCCCAATCGTTAAAACTGAGTTTGTCCTAGAAAAGGAAACCAAAGATTACTTCCTTAGAGTAGATTTCTTAGGTTGCGAAGGTGACACAATCGCGCCCGCTAGCGAAAAGAGCCGCCTTATTTTCAACACTTTGGAGGAATCAGTAAGAGAAACGCGTTATTTTGTGGGGGTCCTTCTGATCCGTACCAACCCTGATTGCGCTACGGAAAAACGGGTGGAGGCCAGTGCCTGGGTGAATTACTCATGGTCCGAAAGAGTCTTTAAATCCAAGAAATGGACGGTAGTTCCCGTGCAGAAGGAGCTTTGAACCGATTTTTCCTCGCTTCACCTTATCCTCGTGGGCGAGGATCTAAATCGAAGCCTTAAAAACAATCACCGCTGCTCCACTCACCTGAATTTTTTCCGGTGAGACAAAAACGCGGGCCTGGCCCTTCCTACCCATTCCCTCTCCCTGCTGCGCGATAAACTCCACGGTTTCCTTCGCTAATCTATTGTGAGCGAGATAAGCGCCGAGTGGTCCCAGGGCCATTCCCGTGACGGGGTCCTCATCGATTCCAATTTGAGGCGCGAACATTCTTCCATGGGTGAGAATTTTCGGATCCGATGGATCGAAGGCGAAAACGTAGTAGCCGGTGCAATTAAAAGTAACGGCGAGGTTCCTTAGCGCTGCGAGATCGGGCTTTAACGAATTCAATACGGATCTCTCTTGAATACCCACGAACACTTTTCTATTTCCCGTCGAGACGACTTGGATGGGGCAATCTTTGCGAATCTGCTCTTCCTCCAGCCCCAATGCCTTCAGTAGCTCGGCATTTCTAATCGGAGGATCGAAGACGGGGCGGTTATGGGTCATCGTGACCTCAAAGTCGTCCTCGCGCTTTACGATTTCGACCGAAATGATCCCGGCCTTTGTTTTCTGACGATAAATTCCGGGTTTGGCGTCCCCCTCCACGGCGCGTACGTAGTGCAGGGCGATAGTGTTATGTCCGCACATGGGAATTTCTGTAGTCGGTGTGAAGAATCTCACCTCGATGTCGTACTCAGGGGATTTCGATTTTGTGATGAACGCACTCTCGGAATTGTTGAGCTCACGTGCAATGGCCTGCATTTCGAGATCGGTCAGCCCTTCGGCGTCGAGGAGGATGCCGGCCGGGTTTCCTAAAAATTTTTCACGAGTGAAGGCGTCTACTTGAAAGAGCCTCACGTATAGAGTCCTTCGATCGTCTCTTTGTATTTCTGTATGAGGACCTTGCGTTTAAGTTTCAAGGATGGCGTGAGCTCTCCCGCCTCGACGGTGAAGTCTTCGTGAAGAATCTGAAATCGTTTGATGGTCTCATAGCTTGCGAGTTGAGTATTTACCGATTTTATCTCCTGCTCGATCAGGACTTGTACTTTTTCGGGCGCCAATCCCCGGACTTCGCTGTGGTTCAGCGTAACCAAAGCTACTAGGTACTTCTGCCTATCTCCATAAACCATTCCGTTACTGACGAAGCGGCTTGCTTTCAACATGTTCTCGATCTTCTGGGGCGCAATGTTTTTTCCGCCTGAAGTCACGATCAATTCCTTCTTGCGATCGGTGATGCGCAAGAAGCCTTCTTGAGAAATCTCCCCGATATCGCCGGTGCAGAACCAGCCATCTGATGTAAAGACTTCCTTCGTTGCCTCTGGATTCCGGTGGTACTCTTTGAAGACCATCGCCCCTCGCAATTGAATCTCCCCGTCCTGAGCAATGCGAACTTCGATTCCATCGATGGGTTTACCGACGGTTCCGAAATGGTAGGCGTCGGGACGGTTGCAGATCACCGCACCCGTTGTCTCCGTAAGGCCGTAACCTTCCAATATCTTTATTCCGCACGCGTGAAAAATCTCGCAGAGTTCGGGCGCCAAGGGTGCTCCGCCAGAAACGGTTAGACGAAGCCGTCCGCCGAGCTTCGATCGAATCTTCCTGAATACGAGTCTATCGGCGATACGATGCTTTGCTAGGAGCTTGAGTGGAATGTTTTTCTTCACCGAGCGAAGACGTGCTACTTCCCGCCCTATTTTGAGTGCCCAGTTGAAGACGTTTCTCTGAAATTCGGGCTGGGATTGGGCTTCCGATTGAATCTTCGAGTAAATCTTCTCGTAAATTCTGGGAACACTCACCAACATGGTAGGTCTTACTTCGAGAATATTTTGTGAGACCGTGCTGATTCCTTCAGCGAAAGCCAAGGTGACTCCGGTGACGATAGGAATGAGGCTCTCAAGCCTTCCCAGAATATGGGCAAAAGGAAGAAAGGCGACCGTGATGTCGTCGTGGCGGAAGGCAACGGCGTTCGCAACCCCCCGAAGGCACGACATGAAATTTGAATGGGTCAGTACAGCACCCTTGGGCCGTCCTGTGGTTCCCGAAGTGTAGACTATGGAGGCCTCGTCTTCAGGGCGAATGCGGGTGACAGAGTCCACAATAGCGCGCTCCAGATCTGGGGAGACCGGTCCAGAGGAAATCGTATCGAAGTCTTTGTCGAAAGAGACTATGGGCAACTCACGTCCCAAACCTGCGAAAGCCTCTCGAATCTTTTTCGCTTGAGCCGCATCGTCGACGAAAACGAGCTTCGCTTCGCTGTTATCCAAAATAAAGGCAATGTCTTCGAGAGTGCTCGAATGGTAAATCGGCACGGTCGTGGCACCGAGGCATAGGATGCCGAGGTCGGCCATTGTCCACTCAGGACAACTCTGGCTACTGATGCAAACCTTATCGCCCGCTTTGATTCCAGTTTCCGAGAGATATTTAAAGACCCTTGCCGCTCGGTCGTAGAGTTCTTGCCATGTTAGGGGAACATAGGAACCATTCTTCTTGATGAGGTAAACGCGGTCGGCGTGACTGACTTCCACCCGCTTCAAAAAACTTTCCGCAACTGTCCGGCCATCCACGGGAACTTTGTACCCCATACCGAGTCTCCTTAGTGTAAGCCTAACGCATAACATCATTTAATGGCGAGTAATAGCCAAAAGTGGTATGAATTTGCAGAGATACCCCTTCCGTGCAAGCTTTAATTCAGGCCCTAGGTTTTGGAATGTTAGGGGCGGGAGGGTACCTTCTCGGCAATCATTGGGTGAGGCCTAGACTTCGGGAATGGCTCCGGAAAAGTAGTGTTTTGGGCCGGGGGAACCTCTCAAAACGGCTCCGCCGGCAGGTCTTTCATGCGGGTTTTTGGGTGGTTTTAAGTGCGGCATGCGTTCGTTCCCTCTCCCTTCTTATATTTCTCACGACCCTACTTCCCCTCACCCTTTGGTTCATTTGGGTCCTTCGAAAAGCGAGGCATGAGTGGGAGGTTGAACAGACGGCGTTGGTCTATCTCCATGCGCTTCAGGGGCTACTCAAAGGGGGCTTGAGTCTTCCCACAGCCCTTTTTCAACTGGTCGAGACAGATCCTTCTCCCTTCGCCCGATCCTTGCGTCGGTATCTCACCCAGTTTCACCGCGGGGAGGGACTTGCGAGCTGTCTCGATCTTTTCCGAAAAGAATCCGGTATTCAGGACTCGGCCGCACTTTGGGGGATGTTAGAAGTGGTTTATCGACGAGGGTTACCGCTGGCCCCGCTGCTGGAAAGGCGGCTACCAGGCTTGGAGGCAGATGGGGATTTGCGAATGAAAATCCGCGAGCTTCGCCGTTCGGCACTTGGGCAGGCTTTGCTAGTTGCCCTTCTCCCCTGGGGGTTGCTCGGAGTCTTGGGTGTTTTTCAGCCGGAAATGACCAAAGGGTTCCTCGAGTCCTCGGCCTTCTTACCGACGGTGGCGTTGGCTCTATTCCTTGAGGGAGCGGGAGGGTTTTGCCTGTGGCAAGTTTGCCGATTTCCCTGAAGCGTAAGCGTCGTCTGGATCTTTGCCGGTTGCTCGGTCTTTTGGATCTCCTGGCTCTTTATCTCGCTGCGGGCTTCGACCTGAGTTACGCCTGGAACGAAGCTCAAGCCACCAGGATCCTTCGCGAGGCACAGGGGAAAAACCTCCTTGCACAGCTGCAGAGCCTTTCGAAGAATTACCCTGTGGCGAGTCACAGGGTCTGGTTCGGTGCTTTGGCCGAGCTCTATATCCAGGGATCTCCACTTCAACCTTTGGTTTTGTCTTTTGGTGAAACACTGAGAAAGGAAAGAGCCCGGGATATGGATCGCCACGCCAGAGAGTTGCCGACTCGAGTCAGTATCCTGCTTCTCCTCTTTTTCTTGCCCGCCGCGTTTTTGCTCCTTTTCGTCCCTTTGCTCCTTCAGCTCAGCTCTTCGTTTTCGCCGTGACTGACCGTTCTATTCCCGCTAAATTATTGAGCCTTATGGCGAAGAACCCTCAAGAACAGAAGATGCAGAACGTAGTCTCGCTCTGCCGAAGAAAAGCCTTTATTTTCCAGTCGAGCGAGATCTATGGCGGGCTGAACGGTTGCTGGGACTACGGCCCGCTTGGTGTGGAGCTCAAGAAAAATATCAAGGCCGCTTGGTGGCAGGATATGGTCACGAGCCGCAATGATGTCGAAGGGGTCGACTGCTCCATTCTCATGAATGCGCGCGTGTGGGAGGCCTCTGGTCACGTGAAGTCTTTCACCGACCCAATGGTGGATTGCACGAAGTGCAAGGGAAGGTTTCGCGCCGATCACATCACGAACAATCAATGCCCGACCTGCGGTACGAAGGATCAATTTACCGAAGTCCGCCACTTCAACTTAATGTTCAAAACTTTCGTCGGCGCACTGGAAGACTCGAGCTCGACGACTTTTTTGCGGCCCGAGACCTGTCAGGGAATTTTCGCGAATTTCGACAATGTAATTAGTACCTGCCGCGTGAAGGTGCCTTTCGGCATTGCTCAAATAGGAAAAGCGTTCCGAAACGAAATCAACCCACGTAATTTCACGTTCCGCTCGAGAGAATTCGAGCAGATGGAGATGGAGTTCTTCACCCGCCCTGAAGAGGCCGACAAGTGGTTCGAGTACTGGAAGGACTTTCGATACAATTGGTACTTGAAGTACGGCCTCAAGAAAGAGCGGCTGCATTTGAGACCGCATGCGACAGATGAGCTTGCTCACTACGCCGCCGGTTGTGCCGACATCGAGTACGATTTTCCCTTCGGTCGCGCCGAGCTCGAGGGTATTGCAAACCGCACGGATTACGATCTCAAACGACACTCTGAATTTAGCGGCAAGGACTTGAGTTATTTCGATCCGACGGACAATAAACGCTTCACGCCCTTTGTAATCGAGCCCTCCGCCGGGGCGGACCGGGCGACGCTTGCATTTCTTGTGGACGCGTATGAAGAGGAAGCGGAGCGAACCGTCTTGCGATTTCATCCGAAGTTGGCACCCATTAAAGTGGCCTTCTTTCCTCTCGTAAATAAAGAGGGGATGCCCGAGCTTGCGGAGAAGCTCACGTTCGCGTGCAAGAAACGTTGGAATAGTTTTTACGATGATAAAGGAGCGATCGGGCGCCGGTACCGCCGCCAGGATGAAGCGGGAACTCCTTTCTGCGTGACTGTGGATGGAGAGACCATGACTTCACAAACGGTAACGATGCGAGAGCGTGACAGTATGAAGCAAGAGCGGATTGCCGTGGATCAGGTAATGCCCTATCTCGAGAAGCAATTGAATGGAGACTAAATTGGACAAGCAGGTTTACTTCTTTGGCGCGGGAAAAGCCGAGGGCGATCAGGGGATGAAGAATCTTCTGGGAGGTAAAGGGGCGAACCTTGCCGAAATGACAAACCTTGGCCTGCCCGTTCCGCCCGGATTCACCATTACGACGGAAATTTGCACCTATTATTATCAGAATAGCGAAAAATACCCGGCGAATTTCGAGGCGACTGTCGAGAAGGCCATGGCAAAAGTGGAAGGGCTCATCGGGGCGAAGTTCGCGGATGCGAAAAACCCCCTTCTCGTCTCCGTGCGCTCGGGTGCCAGGGCCAGCATGCCCGGCATGATGGATACGATCTTGAATTTAGGTCTTAACGACCAAACTGTTGTGGGCTTGAGCGAACAATCGAAGGACGAACGTTTTGCCTACGATGCCTATCGTCGGTTCATCCAAATGTACTCGGACGTGGTGCTCTTAATTTCCCCTCACCATTTCGAGGCCCTCCTTGATCAAGCGAAGCGCAAAAGAGGAGTAGACATTGACTCCAAATTACCCGCGGAAGATCTCAAAGCTCTGTGCGCGGAATTTAAGCAAGTCGTGCAAAAGGAGGGCGGGAAGACATTTCCTCAGGATGCCAAAGCGCAGCTTTGGGGCGCGGTAGGAGCGGTGTTCGGCTCATGGAATTCCTCGCGGGCGAAAAGTTATCGTCGCATCCACAAAATTCCCGAGGAATGGGGAACGGCCGTCAATGTGCAGGCCATGGTTTTCGGTAACATGGGGGATGATTGCGCGACTGGAGTGGCGTTCACGCGCGATCCTAGTACGGGAGAGAAAAAGTTTTTCGGCGAGTACCTGCCCAATGCGCAAGGCGAGGACGTTGTCGCGGGAATCCGCACGCCATGTCCAATCAACAAAGAGTCATCGAACAATGTGGCCCTAACGCCCATGGAACAACTTTTTCCAGCTCCTTACGCTGAGCTGGTGAGGCTTTATCAACTCCTCGAAAAACACTATAAGGACATGCAGGATATTGAGTTCACCATTCAAAAATCGAAGCTCTACTTGCTTCAAACGAGAACGGGAAAGAGAACCGCTTCCGCCGCCGTTCGAATCGCTGTCGATATGGTGAACGAGAACCTCATCAATCGCGAAACGGGAATTCTGCGCGTGACCCCGGTTCAAATCGAACAACTCCTGCACCCGCGGCTCGATCCGAGAGTTCCGAAAAAAATTATCGCGAAAGGACTTCCCGCTTCGCCGGGAGCGGCCTCGGGCGAAATTGTTTTTTCATCGGAAGAAGCGGAGGTGCTGAAGAAGGCAAATAAGGATTGCATTTTGGTTCGCCACGAGACCTCTCCGGAAGACATCGCCGGAATGGATGCGGCGAAGGGGATTTTGACGGCGTTGGGGGGGATGACAAGTCACGCTGCTGTCGTAGCTCGAGGCATGGGTAAGCCCTGTGTTGCCGGCTGCGGGTCGATCAGCATTGACTATAAAAAACAGCAGCTCAGTGTTGGGCAACTTGTCCTTAGAAAAGGCGAGCTACTGACGATCGATGGGGCGAGCGGGGAAGTTATTTCGGGCTTCGTCCCTACGATCAATAGTCAGGTGGATCAGTATTTCACTCAGTTCATGAAATGGGTGGATGAGAAGAGAACGCTTGGCATTCGCGCGAACGCGGAAACTCCGAATGATGTAAAGGTGGCGCGTAGTTTCGGCGCCGAAGGGGTGGGGCTTTGCCGAACTGAGCACATGTTCTTCGAGGAAACACGCATTGCCGCGGTCCGGGAAATGATTCTCGCCGATTCCACGGCACAAAGAGAGACGGCGCTTGCGAAAATTTTTCCGATGCAGAAGCAGGACTTTATCGAAATTTTCCGCGAGATGCGGGGTCTACCGGTGACGATCCGCCTTTTGGATCCGCCCCTCCATGAATTTTTGCCTAAGGCTGAGGGGGAGATCCGGGAATTGGCGCGCACGGTGAACACCTCGTTCGAAGCTCTCTCAGCGAAATTGAAGAGTTTGCACGAGTTCAACCCGATGTTGGGGCACCGTGGCTGCCGTTTGGGAATTTCCTACCCCGAAATCTATGCGATGCAGGTGCGCGCGATCATGGAGGCGGCGTGCGACCTCGTGAAGCAGGAGGATTTTCAGATTGAGCCCGAGATCATGATCCCCTTCACGATCTCTTTGGAGGAGTACAAGATTCTAAAGGCCGATACTCTAAAAGTTTGCGAA
>JAHFAF010000507.1 GCA_023250715.1 Pseudobdellovibrionaceae bacterium
CCAAATCCAGCGTCTCTTTATCCATTCCTTGGTTAAAATGGGCGGCCTGAAAGAATCGACCTCCGGAGACTCTGTCTACGGTCACTTCGGGTCGGTTGATTTCCCTCATAATCCGCATATCGCCGCGATGATGGTGGCGCAGGAATTTCGGGTAGGACTTCGTAGTTTTTCCAAAGTGAATAACATAGAAGTTGAATGCGGAATCTCCCTGCACTTTGCTCCCAACACCCTTGTCGACGTGCATGAGACACGAGCCCAAACAACCGGCGGTGAAATCATTCAGAAATGGCTCGATACTTCCTCTACACATGTCGATACTTTGCACCGAATCGAGAAGCTGGTACACGAACTTCCAGGAAGCAACATTGTTCTCACCAAGTCTTTTCTTGAAAAACTTCCCGACCCCTCCCCGAAAATAGTTCCCCTGGGAGCGATTCGATTGAAGGGGCAGGGGCAAGTCGTGGAACTCTTTCTTCTTCCAAGTGATCTTGTAAGCGAATCGACCCTAAGCACCTTCAAACAAAAGTTTTTTCAAACTGGATTCCCCGAACCTAGCACTCTTAAGGAGGCCGCATGAGTAAAACCACTGGAAATCTAGTCAAAGTAATTCAGCAACGTGCGGTGGAGCACCCCAATAGAATTGCTCTTCGCTTCCTGGCCGATGGCGAAACGGAAACCGCTTCCCTTACTTATTTGGAGTTAAATTCTAGGGCGCAAGGCATAGCTCAACTCATCAGCAAAACCTTGGAGCCCGGAGATCGCGCGTTACTATGTTATCCGCCTGGACTGGAATTCGTTTGTGGCTTCTTGGGATGCCTTTATGCACGCGTAATTGCAGTGCCCGTCTATCCGCCAGGCAGTGAGAGGCGAATGGGAAGGCTCGAGTCCATTCTTAAGGACTGCACGGCAAAGGCCATCTTGGCGGATACGAAAAGCAGCAATAAATTTCAGGGTGCGAGTCAGGAAGAGACACTTGCCCAACTTTGTTGGATCGACACTGAAACCTTCTCGAATTCCAATGAACCCTGGATCGGATCCCTCCCCTCTCCTCGGGAATTGGCGTTTCTCCAATACACCTCTGGTTCGACCGGAAGTCCAAAGGGGGTCATGGTCTCTCACGAAAATCTTATCGCGAACTTGGGTATGTTGTGCGAGGTGGTCCAAGCAAATACAGACACAAAAATAGTGAGCTGGCTCCCTGTCTATCACGACATGGGCCTTATCGGGTGCGTGCTCTTGTCGCTCTACGCTGGCTCTGAAGCAACGCTGATGCCTCCCGTCGCTTTCATCGAACAACCGTTGCGGTGGCTAAAGGCCGTGACCCGCTATAAAGGGAACTTCATTACCGCTCCAAATTTTGCCTATGACCTTTGCTTGCGGAAAATTAAATCGGAAGACCGAGAGACTCTCGACTTATCGACGCTCGAAGTAGTTTCAAACGGTGCGGAGCCGGTCCGAATGGAAACCATTCGCCAGTTTCAGGATTTTTTTGCTTCTACTAAATTCAGAGCGAAAGCAATGATGCCTAGCTATGGTCTCGCGGAAGCCACCCTGGTGGTGAGCGGCAGAGTGAGTCCCAACGGTCCGAAGGTATGCACTCTTCAACGAGAAGCTCTAGAAAAAGGAAAAGTCGTGGAGGCCACGCAGACACAGGGAAAATCCATCGTGAGCTGCGGCCCACTTTGTAGCGAGGAAACGGTCGTTATCGTTAACCCCGAAACACGCGAGCCCAGTCAACCGAACGAGATTGGGGAGATCTGGGTGTCCGGCCCACACGTGGCGGCCGGATATTGGAGTAAGCCGGACATTTCCGAAGAAATATTTCGAGCCCGCTTGGCCGGCCAGTCAGGAAAATCCTTTCTGAGAACCGGCGACTTGGGTTTTCTGAAAGACGGAGAGCTTTTTATTACGGGCCGCCTGAAGGATATGCTGATTCTCTTCGGGAGAAACCACTATCCCCAAGATATCGAGCAGACCGTGGAAGCCTCCAGCAACGCGATCAAGCGGGGGTCTTGTGTAGCATTTGCGCTCGAAGGGAAAAAAGGGGATGAAGCCTGTATTGTCGCGGAACTTGAAAGGACTCACCTCGATGACAATTGTACCCTTCTTGCTGAGGAAATTCTCCAAGCGGTAGGCCGTGAACTGGAGCTGAGTATTTCGAGAATCGTATTTTTGAAACCAAGTGGCCTACCTAAAACAACGAGTGGAAAACTGCAACGAAGACTAACTCGCACTAAGTTGTTGGCTTGCGAACTACCGATCGTCTTCGAGTGGCCTGAAAAGTTGTCCTCCTTGACAGTGCAAAAGGTAGCCGAAGATCCCGTATCAAGAATTCGTACAGAGTTAGTACAGTGGTTTGCCAAGAGCGTTCAAATTTCTCCGGAAAAGATTGATTCCTCCAAGCCGCTTGCCACTTACGGTCTTGATTCACTTGCCGCTTTCGAGCTCGGGACTCGAATAGAGGAGACCTACAAGATTAATGTCCCCAATAGCCTTGTTTGGGATTACCCAACTGTAGATGCTATCGCCGAATACCTCGCTAAAGCCCTGCGTAAGAGGGCCGCGTAAGTTTTTTGTCAGGTTTTTGTAGGCGCTGTAACACCTGTTAAAGAGTTCGAGCGAATCCACCAAACCACCCTGGATCTCACGCTAAAATCAGTAGCGTACCTTCGATTTTTATCTCGCATTTTTAAGCAAAAATTTTATTGGGGGAGGACCTATGCATCAGGCCGTGAGCAGCTTTGTTATCGCGTTATTTTTATTACTTTCGGTGCCGTCGAACGCGCAGTCGCGCCTCATCAACGGGAAACCCGTCGACCCAGGCACGTGGACGGAAGTGATCCGTATCACCTCGAATGGTTCGCAATGCACCGCAACGGTGGTGGGACCTCGCGTGATAGCGACGGCAG
>JAHFAF010000508.1 GCA_023250715.1 Pseudobdellovibrionaceae bacterium
TGGCCTTAATTCCCTCATACAGGGCTTTTTCCTCTCGGGCAGGAAACGAGGAAAGAGGGACCAGCACCCGAATCGCAGTCCGGCACCAAAGATTCGCATTATAGACGAGAGCTAAATTCCCACGGCAGGTGACGAGCCGGCCCTTCGGCGTGATCTCCAGGGCTCCCAGCGCGGAGAGCTCTTTCGCCAGGGTCTCTTCGAGGCCGGTAACGGTGCGAACATGAATTTCAAAGGCGGTTTCCACGGCCAGCGCAACCTAGCACGGAGTACCCACAACCGTGTAAAAATTACTTTCACAAAGGTATGCCGTACCTATATTTATTAGCTATGAGTCGGATAGTGATCGTTGGTTCTTATGCATCCGGTAAGACGGAGCTTGCAAAACGGCTTTCGAGAAAATCGGGAACCCCCCACATTGAATTGGACGCGATCTATTGGAGGCCCGGGTGGCGGGGCGAGGACGTCACTATTTTTCGAGAAAAAGTCAAAGCATTAGCAGGGCAGGAAGCTTGGATCATTGAGGGGCATTTCACCAAGGTAAGCGATCTCTTACTCAGTCGCGCCGACAAAATCATCTGGCTGGATGTTTCTTTCCCGACGGCATTCGCGAGACACATGATGCGATCTTTTGAAAGAAATCTGAAAAAGGAAATCCTCTGGAATGGAAATCGGGAGACTTGGGGGCGGAGCCTCGTTTCATTAGGACGCCTGTGCCGCGATTTCCAATCTCGGCGGAAGCTTTTCCGTCTTTTGAGCAAGAACGTGAGAGTTCCTATCGTCCGCATGAGAAGTGTGCGGCAAGAAGTAGCCCGCTAATAAATAAGACCCAGCCGCCATCCACAAGAGAGAGGAAAACCCAAAGTGCATGGCCATTGCAATTGCCGCGACAGAAGTGAAAACGGTGAAGGCACCGTTCACTGCCCAGGCCAAGGGAATCAACGAAGGGCGAATCGCGCGCAAGCCAGTAGGAAAGGGAACTCCTAGCGCGACACCGATGGGAAAGATTAAGACCAGGCAAAGAATGATTCGCCCAACAAATGGGAAGGGGAGTGCCCAATTCAAAAGAAGGGGGACTGCGCGATTCAGTAGCGCCAAAAGAAAGGCGATGCCTCCAAAGAGAAAGGCACGATCTATTTTCCAGCGACTGGAAATTAGGCTTCCCACCGCCGCGGAGCCAAGCAGCGCCGGCAGAGTGATTCCGAGGGAGTACATGGGGTGTCCTAGAACCAGCACGAATTTTTGCAAGCAGTACATTTCTACGAGCATGAATCCGATGCCAATAAAGGCGAAGTAGTGGCAGGAGCGGGAATGGGCTCTTTCCTCACGGGAAAGCAGAAGCCAGGTTGGCAATACAATCGCGAATCCGGCCAGAAGACACTGCAGGAGGAGAAAGGCGATGAGCGAAGTGCCCGTGTCTTGATCCGTTCCCGTGAAAAGCCTAGAAAGTTTCCCGTAGTGAAAAAAGAAGGGGTTATCGTCCGTAACAGGACGGACGTCGAAAGGGTAAGTGCGATAGTAAGATTCGGCACGGCCAGAGGAGGCCGCCGATACGTAGTCAAAAAACACGTTCGAGGAAATGAATAACGGGTGATAAAGAACTTTAAAGTGGTAACCTGCAAAGCCTTCTCGAAGAAATTTCAGAGAGGTGTCCTTAAGGGCGCGTTTCGAAACTACCACCGTTGCGAAGGTGACATTCGCTTCCTCTGCTCGATCAGAGGTCACGACGGAAATAAAACGTTCAGGGTGGGGGACGCCTCGGCGAGCCAGCATTTCATAGGCCATGGTAAAGACCCGGAATGTCTCTCTCGGACCCTTCGGGAAATGCCAGCGGCTGATTTGGAGGAGTCCTTCGGGGCTCAAGTGATCCCAATAGTCCGCCAAGGACTCGATTGTATAGAGGTAGTTTTCTGCGAGAACATATGCCCCGGAGTTGGCGGCAGCAAAGCTATCGACTCCGACGAGCGCAATGCGATCATAGGCCTCTTTCGAGCGGCGGACGAAACTTCTTCCGTCCTCTAAAACGAGATTTACATTTCGTCTATTGAAAAAATGGCCGTAGTATTCTGCAAAGTAGTTCTTGGTGAGGGCATAGGTTGTGGGGTTCACTTCGACCGCGGTGATTTGACCCGCTCCATCTCTTATCGCGGCTACGGAATCGGCACCTCCCCCATTTCCGATCACGAGTACGTGATTTTCCGGACGGCGGTTCTGCAATTGGAAGAGCCCGTGGCCGATGAGTCTCTCGTATCCGGTGTGGGGAGAGCTTATTGTCATGAGCTCCGCCAGATCCAATACCTTGTCCCAAACTCTCGCATCCACGATACGTCCCGTACTGCCCCCGATCCAGATCTTGGACCGAGGGCCAAAACTCAAATTGTTCACCTCTGACAAGCGAAAGGGGTTGTAGTCGATGCTAATTCGGCTCACTCTCTTCTTCGCACTCCAAGAAAGAAGAACGGGAATCTTATGGTCTATCGGAAGCGTGAGAGTCTGCGAGAACCGAGCGCCTGCGGTCTCGAGGTGGACCACCATTGTTTTTTCCGTTTTAACAGGTTCCAGGTGCAATAGGACGCTTAACTCCTTCCACTCCTTCGTCGGAAATAAAAGCGAATCCGAGCCGGGATGTTGCCACTGAAATTTTACGTCCGCCAAGACTCTATCCGCCGGGGGAACCATTAGAGCTTGGGCATCTCCATCGATTAGGAGATGCCGGTGAAGGCTTTGATTCGCACGAATGACATCCACACGGGAAATGGGGTTCCAACGAGTCAGCTCCACCGTCTTATCAGCCACCAAGGTCCAGAATTGTTTCGTGCGGTCAGGTGAGAGATCGAGTTTTGCCGTAAGAAGAAGAGAGAGGAGCAAGAACAGAGTCATCGTTCTCGGTAACCGCTCCTCTGCGTAAGA
>JAHFAF010000165.1 GCA_023250715.1 Pseudobdellovibrionaceae bacterium
ACTGCGAAAGCGATTTCTAGAATTGCACACAGAGCCAAGGAAGAAACAAGGGAATTATCGGGAACTAGCGCAGAAAGCAATCATGTTATCTTTTCAAAAAATATTGAAACTACTTCCCTGATTATTTCGAAAAGAAAAAAAGGGAAATCTAACACTTCTTCTTTTCTACGTTTGGTGGTTCCCGTCGTCCTTATTGGAGCCATCCTTCTGGGAACCTTGCTGCTTAACCCCCAATTCCTTGAGACCCTTCTTGCCTGGCTTGAATGATCCAAAAAAGCTCCGGACGTCTTATTAGTACTAAGAATTCGAAAACAGGAAGGTGCTCATGTACACGCTTAAAACTATTCAGCTTACCTTTATTCTTTCTACCCTCTTTTTGATCCTTTATGCGCTTGAGCCCAACCCAATGGAGGGACAAAATCCCAGGTCTCAAGTAAGCGCAACGAATAATGAAATTTCGCTCGCGTCCCCTTCCTGGGGTTTCGAGCTCAGGCGAAAGTGAGGTATTCTTAGTACTTAGAGTTTAGTTAAGGCCAGAAGAGTGGGGTCCGCCCGATGAGGGCGGACCCCAAATTATTTGGAAACCGACACAATCTACACAATTCAATTTGATCCAAATTCTCGCCGGTAGTCTTATATAGGGTATGTCACCCAAAAAAAGAGTCGGAATGATTAAACTGAAGACTGTGTTTGTTTGTTTTCTATCTCTCGGCCTACTTCAACCCACATGGGCAGCCGGAAAGCCGGCACCTCGAAAGACCGCCCGCGTTGGTCACGCAAAATCTGCAAAGACGCAAAAACCTAGAAAGAATCACCCGAAGGCTCAATTTGCCGGAACGGTCATTTCGCCGCAAGAATTGAACGCTGCCTTTAATGAATTGATGAAATCGTTCTAATCCCTGAACTCAGTTGGGTTTGCACAATCGGCGAGTGTATTTTGCCGAGCGGCGAGGACGCACAAGAGAGGAACCGGAGGCGGCCCCGCCGGGCCGGCGATTCTCCCCACTTTTGCAAAGCAAAAGTGGGGTCCCCGGTGGACTCACTTGGGGCCCCCAATCGGCGAAGCCGATTGGGGAGGGAACGCGGAGGACGAAGTCGGCAGGCAAAAGACGCCGCCCAGTGGGTGAACGCAACTGAGTTCAGGGATTAATAACCAAGAAATTTCATCGCGGCCACAAGTGGCATCACCCTTATACCATCCATAACCAGTTCGTTTTCCCCACTGTAGATCACAAGGGATAAATGCTTCCTTTTGATGAACTCTCGGAACTTTTGAATTGCATATGTGTTCATTATACGTCGTAATTTGAACACATAATATACATCTTTCATATGCGCTAAATGTCGGACAAACGATATTTGGATTGTGAGTGGCGCTCATTCTTGGCGCTCCTTGACTCCACTTTACTTACGAGTAAAGTGGACTAATGTCTACTTTACTAGCGAGGTCCCTGCGGGATCCCGTCCTTGCGGATCTCAGGGAAAAGATGGTTTTTCTGGGCGGGCCACGGCAGGTTGGTAAAACTACATTCTGCCAATCGCTCCTTCGCAACTATCACGATGGGCACCCCGCCTACCTGAATTGGGACGACTTAGAACACCGGCAAAGAATTCTCAGAAAAGATTGGCCTAGAGCCGAGCGGATCGTCATTTTCGATGAACTTCACAAATATGCGAGATGGCGAAATTTGGTTAAGGGTTTCTACGACACGCAAAAGAGCACCCACGCTTTTTTGGTCGCCGGATCAGCGCGTCTGGATCATTACCGAAAAGGGGGGGACTCCCTCCTAGGAAGATATCACTACTATAGAATGCATCCATTCACGTTACCCGAGCTTGGGTATGAAAAGGATGCCCTAACCAGCCTTCTTCAATTTGGAGGGTTTCCGGAGCCCTACCTAAAGCAAAGTGAAAGGGCGCTCCGTCGATGGCATCTCCAGCGCCTAGACCGAGTCGTGGGAGAAGACCTTAGAGATCTCGAGCGGGTACGCGAAATCTCATTAGTAGAGCGACTAGCCGAGGCATTGCCCGATCGAGTAGGGGCACCGCTTTCAATAAAAAACCTAGCCCAAACACTTGAGGTTGACTTCAAGACGGCAAATCGCTGGATATCACTTCTTGAGAATCTATATTTTGCTTACCGAATCCCCCCCTATGGGGCCGCTAAAATTCGTGCCGTGAAAAAAGAACAGAAGCTATATCTCTGGGACTGGAGTCAAATTTCTACGGAAGGCGGAAGATTCGAGAATCTGGTGGCAAGCCACTTGTTGAAATTTTGCCATTTTAACGAAGATACCCAAGGATATCGCATGGAGCTTCGTTACCTGAGGGACGTGGATAAACGGGAAGTAGATTTCGTCGTGTTAAGGGATAGAAAGCCCCTTTTCGCAGTGGAATGTAAAAGTGGGGAAAAACAACTCTCTCCTCACATTCCCTATTTTAAAGCGCGGACCAAAATTCCTAAGTTCTATCAAGTTCACCTGGGTACCCTGCGCCGCTCGCCCCTGGACGGTGTCGAGCTCATGCCCTTTTCCCAATTTTGTCGTGAAGAAGGATTAGTTTAAGAAAACTTCGTACTAAGGCGCAGGCGGAGGAGAAATGATCGCCCCTACTCCGCATTCGGCAGGGCAAGTGAAAACATTTTCTCCAGCGTCACAGATCCCGTTGTCGTTGCAGACGCACTCGGCGGGACAATTGAGATGGTTCTCCCCGACATCGCAATTTCCATTGCCGTTGCAAATGGCGCAGTCACCCGGGCAGGTGGCGTGGGTTTCCAACGGGTCGCAAACCGCATTGAAATTACAGAGGCAATCCGCCGGACAGCCTGCGTGCGTTTCCCCGGCATCGCAAGCGCCATTAAAGTTACAGGGAGGGGGAGGACAATCCGCAAAGCAATTCACGGAATTTTCTCCCGGATCGCAATGGGTGTCGTTATTACAAATGCAGTCTCCCGGGCAATTGGTATGATCCTCGCCGAAGCCGTCACACACTCCATTTCCGCAGAGGCAGAATGCGGAGGCCGCGGCATAGGGAATCAGTGTGGGCTGCATCGGGCAGAGCGGTGTCGCGAATTTGACCACGGCCGGAACAACCAAATTATTTTGGTTGCAGCCGGGGTGGCATTGGCCCCCGGGTAAATTGGCGTCGGGAATACGGCAATCGACGGTACCCACCACAGTACTATGGCAAGTCCTCATCGACACACCGCCAATGATGGGACAGTCCAAAGGGCAGCCGGCAAAGTCCTCTCCCGGATCGCAAACAAGATCATGATTACAAAGCGGGCAGTCGACGGGGCAATTCGCGGTATTTTCCCAAAGGTTACAAATGGTGTCGTTATTACAAGCCCCTAAGCAATCCAAAGGACAATTCCCAAAATTCTCACCGGCATCGCACGTACCGTTGTTGTTGCACGCCGCCGGGCAATCCACAGGGCAATTCGCAAAATTCTCTCCCGCTTCGCATATGGTGTCGTTGTCGCAAGCCGCAGCGCAATCCGCAGGGCAATTCGCGAAATTCTCTCCTGGTTCGCAAGTCCCATTTACAGCGCACGCCGCTGGGCAATCTACAGGGCAATTCGCAAAATCTTCACCCGCCTCACAAATTCCGTTAACAGTGCATACGGGCACCACCACGACCGCAGCGGGTGCGGCAGCAGCTGGCGCATTCGGCGCTACCGCCGCCACAAGATTTGGAGGGTTCGCATTAAATGCCGGCACTGTAAAGGCAGCAGCCCCTGCGAAATTTGCAGCATGAGCGGATCGCGCAAAACTCGTGAAAGCACTTCGCATGCCCGACTCGAAGCTCGCACTAAGAGCTCCATCTTTGGCATCCTGGCCGAGGGATTCCACACCACTATTTTGTTCTTTAAAGAGCTGAGAAATCGCCGCGATCATCAGAGCGGATTCACCACCATCCGTGGAAATATCCACGGCAGCTCTGGAATCGGAGGGGAGTGCCTCAAGCACCTGGGTTGAAATTCCGAACATCGTCGCAACTTCTCGACTGGCTGCATTCACCAGTGCCCCCAGATCCAATCCTTGAGTTCCCTGAGCCGAGATTGCGGCCCCCACGCGCTGGGCGACAAGATGACTCATCGGCGTGACAGCCAGACTTCGAGATTCATTGGACGAGGGGGAAGATACTGCCAGAAGTTCCGTATTTTTCTTCTGCTCTTGGGTGGCTTCATCTAGATAAGTACCTCCCTCTACCTTGAAAACGAGGGTTTCATTCGGGACAGTAAGTTCAAATGTTCCATTCGCGTCAGTCGTAGTTCGGCCCACGACTTCACCCGTGGTCGATGAGGAAGCTGTCACCCTCGCCTCAGAAATCGGGCCCAGCTGGGCCACCCCGCGGACCACAACCTTTCCGGCGGAACTACTTCCACCCGACAACCCGAATTTTTCGCAGGAGACAGTAAGAACCGCCAGTGCGGTGAAAATTATTGGCGTGGCATACGCCCGTCGAAGAGAGTGAAAAAGCATCATCCTACCTAACGTACAAGAGTTTTTAATATTACAAGGGAGTGCACTTTAATTATAGCCAGACATTGTGGTGGAAAAATGAAGGTTGTCCTTGTGCGAGAAGGCCCGAAGGGCCGACGCGGCAATCTCGGGGTGCTGGGGAAAGCTATCGATGATAGGTTCCCCTTTATAGCGACGGGATTGCTTCGTCGCTTCCGCTTCTCGCAAAGACGGGTTAGTGAAAATAATTCAGGCCTGGGTCTGGCGAATCTACGTCCCAAATTTCGAGCCCGGAAAGTTGCCAATAACTTCCGAGTCCAGCTTCCAACAATATAGCCAGCACTCCATCGGATCCAGAGTTCCCTGTTATTACTTGGGTGGCATACTGATTTACCGCCAAAGAGGGTCCTATCCATTTCCAGTAGGGGTTAACATAGGTGAATGTCAAATCAGGGTTTAGGGTATTGTTATTGGTGCCCTCGACCCCAATCTTCGTTGTGGTGGCAACTGTGGGGCCACCCAAATAAAAGCGCACACTATAATTCTTGTCGGGCAGAACCGTCGCATAAAAGGTTCGGGCACTTGAATAGAAAGAAGATCTGCGCAAATAGTCATCGCTCCAGCTGTAGGGCGCAGTAATAGACATGGCGCTGAAGCCGAAGTAGCTTGAGCCGGTAGTGTACACTGCGGTAGTTGTAGAGATAGGCGTAAATCCCGCCTCAGGGAGATAATTCACGGTAATGGCGCTGTAATTGAAATCAAAACGCATGGCATCCGCAAGGTTCAAAGTCAAAACGTCCTCCGACCCACCGGGAGTTCCGTCGCCATTGAAATCAAAAGCGTTCGCATTGCGAGCGCGCTGGATACCTGTGCCCAACTTCACCAGGTAGTTCGCCATGATGGGAAGGGATTGCGTGGCAGAAGTGGTGACCTTAATATCAAATTTACTTGCCGAACCGCTGATATCGGAATCGACGGCTACGGGCGTCTGTGTCCAAGTAAGCTGCTGGCCGCTCGAATTGAAGACGGTGACGTTTGTAGGGTTGATCGTAGCGGGAAGTACCTTTTCAGGAAAGGTGAGCCGAATTTCAAGGGTACTTGCATCCGTCCGCGGAGCTGTTTTAAGCGCAACATTCGCGGCCTGGGAGGAGATAGAAAAATCGGGAGCGGACCAGACGCCAGAAGATTTCGAGTAACCCACCCGCACCCCTTGCGCATCTCCTTCGATTGAACGGTGCTGGGCGTACTCTTTTCCCTCGGGATTATAGGTGACAGAACTCCCAAGACGAACAGTGGCAAAAGCTGTCACTGCATCCTGAGCGAATAAGCTCATCTGATTGACGGTGGAAGAGCTGGGTGCGGTATTGAGAAATAATCGAGGAATTACATCATACATCATGTTCGCTTCCGCGTTTTGGCGGAAGGTGGACAAGGCGGTGGTGGTATCGATCATTACCTGCTGGGCAGAGCCATTCTGTACTCCGGCAGGGGCTTTATAATAAGTGGTGGCATTGCATACGCGGCCACCTGCAGCAGGTAGAGCCGTCCAACCATATGCTCCCGTATTACTGTACAGCGTTTGTTCGTACACGTAAGTGTGATCAGCGACACCGTAGCAAAAATCATATTTCCTGCTCTCAGCAACCTGAAAATTGATTCGACCTGTGTAACACTCACTACAGCTGGCTTCGATGCTTGCGAAACGGATCCCTTTCATTTGCAAGTCTGTGGCGTTACTCACTGAAATCGTAAATTCCTCAGACGTCTTATTTCCCTCGATAAAGTGGACCGTGGGGTCGGGGATGGAAACGGCAGAAGAAGAGTCATGCAAGGTTAGATTTATGGTCCTAGTTCCCTGGGTCGTGGGGCGAGTGACTCGTCCCTTGGCGATGGCGCCTTGACCGCGATACAAAACGGGCATGTTCATCCAGACGGTTAATTGCTGAGGGAAAACCACTCGGGTGGTCGTCGTATTGATCGGCCCGTAGTTGGAGTAATTTCCCGCGGCATCTTTGGCGCGCAGGCTTGCGGAGTAGGTATGACCGTCTTGTCCCGCGGTATAAGTATAGCTCGTTCCAGTCACTGCAGCTTCCGTTTGCGCGACGTTGTTATCGTAAACAATAATGCCGTAGCTGACGGGCGAGGGATCGTTGTCGGTAACGGGATTCCAAGTATAGGCGATGGAAGAGGTACTTACTTCCACGCCTGGGGGAATGGGCGCAGCAGGTACCGGAGGCGCCTGGGTATCAATACGAATATTTTTATTGAGCGACAAACTTCCGGGGTTCGATCCTGCGGGAAGAGTCATCAGGGAAGTAACAACACCCGCTTTAATATTGCCCGCTCCACCGATCAATCCGATTGGCTGTCCGGAGGCGTCTGTTCCGGTCGCTAGCACATCTAATTTCACAGCGTCATCGTTTGCTTGAACAGTGTAGTTAAATACAAGTGTGTTGCTGCCGGAGCCGCTGGTGTAACTAATAGTTCGGTCCGTCGCGCCGGTCTCTAGGGTAAGAGTGATGGGAGTGGTTACCGTCACATTGCGATCGAAAGCCACTTGAATGGGAATTACTTGCCCCGCCTTCACCGTATAAGAACCATTGGCAATGCCAGAGCTTACGCTCAAAGGCGCTAGCGTGGTATCAACTACGATTGTACGATTCGAGAATAGACTTCTGGAATCCCCACCCAAGTATAAAGCGGTTGCGACGGAATTAACATTTACAGAGTCCTTAATGGAAGCTCCCGTTGGGTAGGTGATGGCGGGAGCCGCAGCATTAATATCCAAATGTGAAGAAGCGTCTCCCGATACCACCGTATATCGAAAGACCAGGGTGTCCGAGCCAGAGCCGGACCGATACGTTGCCTTTTGGTCGGTCGTCCCGGTTTCGAGTAAAATTTCGGGCGCTCCCACTACCGTGACGGCAGCATCGAATTGAACGGTGATATCTACATTTGCCCCAGACTTATAGGTACCATTCGAGTTTAGGGAAGAGATTAGGATCGGCTTGTATTGACGAAGGCCATTGCCCTTAAGCGTTCGTGCAACACTCTTCGTTCCCGTGCCATCGTCGTACCTCACCGCCTCGACGATATCTCCTGAGCTGCCGGGGGAAGTCGGATGAAAATTCAAAAAGATGGTGCAAGACGTATTCTTGTCTAGCGTGGCGCCGCAACTTTGGGCTCCAGATCCGGGGAACGTATTTCCCGCGTTAGCGTAAAGAAAAGGTGCCGCAAGGGCAGGCGAACCCTGCTGGACTAAACTTGCTTGCATGCCGCCAATGTTTTTTAGCGTCAGAGACACTGGCTTATCCGTATTAGCGAGCTGATCGCCCACATCGATGACAGGAGGAGATGCGACCACGGCTTCGGTCGGGTTCGCTAAAAGAACAAGAAGCGCGGGCCCTGTGCCACGTCCCTGGACGGAGCGAGTGGCAGTGACCGAACCGGCGCCACTTTCGTAAGTGATCCGAATCTGATCGGAAACAGGGAGAGCCGTTGCTTGAAGAGGAGAATAGCGCACGACAAGAACACAAGATGCTGCAGGGGCTATTTCTGATCCGCAAGGAGCAATGGAAGGAGGACCCGTAATTGCAGTTTCTGTTCCTGGGAATAAATTGGTCGCCATAATGCCGTCGTTGTAGACATAGTCGGCGCCAAAGCTAGGGGTCTGGGTGATTCGAGCTTTCGTTGTGCCTGAATTGATCACCAAGAACGAATGAAAGGTGTTCGATCCTAAGGCATGATCGCCGTAATCGTAATCGCTTGGGGTGGAGCTCGCAGTAGCCGCAAGAGTGGAGTGGATCGTCAAGTTGGCGGGATTTAACCCTTGTCCGTCAAGGCTAATGGGAAGTGCCGAGGCATTGCCGATAATGCCGTTGTCATATTGAAGGGCAACAGAGCCGGTATAATGCTGGTAATTTCCCGGGTTGAAGGAAATAAAGAGAGTGCAGGTTCTTCCAGCAAGCAATTCCGAACCGCAATCGCTTCCCGAGGCATAGGCGAAGGGAGAGCCGGCCGGGAAGGCTTGGGGAGAAATGGATTTGGCGGTAACACCACCCTTATTCTCCAAGTGAATCTTGAGTGTAGGAATAGGAGAATTTCCAACTACTACATCTCCATAGGCTAGCGTGAAGGGGTCTGCGTCGGTCGAAGGATCTTCCGTCATGACGATTTCCGCTTTGGGAGCTCCCCCCCCATCAAGAGCTATGCGTGTGTCTTTGGTTTGTGTGCCTCCGTCGAAGCGATAGCGTAGGACGAGCGCGCTGGGAGATTGCCCGAGAATTGGAGTGTACTTCACTGTAATGGAGCAGTCCGCACCTCTCGCAATCGTCGAGCAGCCCGATAGGCCCCCCACGATGGAGTAAGGAGAAGGTGAAATAAATTGGTCTTCCGGAGAAGGGGCAAGAGAAAGAGAGGATGCCGCGTACTCTCCCCCATTGTGAATCTTGAAGACTTGATCCTTGGTCGAACCCACGGCCCGAGTACCGAAATCGAATTTGGGAAAGCTCGTAGGATCTGTATCAATGGTAAGTTCGGCGGAGGTATCGATCGCGATACGGCGGTTCGAAGCGAGGCTGGTAGCCGCAGTTCCAATCGGGAGTATCGGATCCACTGCCTTTCCACCCAAAACATCGGTAATCGTCGTGCCCGGGGGGAGAACGAGGGCAGCCGAAGCTACGTCCAACAAACTTGCGTTGTGTCCGGCAACTACCGTGTACGGAAAGAGAAGCGTTTTCGTGTTGGAAGCCGGGGAGGTGGTGACCTCGAAGCCGGCGCTCAGGGTATTGAG
>JAHFAF010000509.1 GCA_023250715.1 Pseudobdellovibrionaceae bacterium
AACGGAGGCCTCTCCTAGCTGCTCATCCTGGATGAACGACGATTGGAAAACGCGGTAGCCCAGATAATCCAGCGGCTTGTTCATGCGGATGGTGCGTTCTAACGTGATGCCGCTCGAGGCGTCGCGCAGAACGACGTCGCTCTCAAAACCGGAAGGTTTGGAAGTGCCCGGATAATCGATCTTGCGAAAATCTAGAAGCCCGAGAGAGAAAGGGAGCTCTTCTGAGCGAGGCTCGACGGCCAGGCGCATGCTGGAGTCTTTTGTTCCCAGCAAAAGCGAACGGCCCAAAAGGAGCCGCCGCGTTTCATCCGGCATTCCGTCGCGGCGGATGTGCAGTTCGACCGCGGGCGTTTCCGAGCGGCCGTCGCGGTCTTCACGGATCTTTGTCACGATGCGCGCCCGATCGAAAGTCTGGTCGACGAGCACGGACATGCCCATCCAACCGGTGGGTACCGGTTCTTTGAGGGGGAGCGGCCGCGTTTCAGAAAGACCGGTTTTTATCGAATGGACGCGGTAACTCCACTTGTCATCCCCGGAAACTAGAAAGCGGAACGAGGGCCCGGCTTCTTCTTCGGCCTCGGGCGGGGCAACGAGGTCCACCTTCAACCCAAAAAAACTATTCACGTTGCCTCCGCGCAGGGATTCAAACTCCGGAAAAAGAGAAAAGCGCGTGTGGTGTTCTTTGCGTCCCGAAGCGTCGGAAATTTCGAATTCTACGGCTGGATTCAGGTGCGCCGCCGAGTCCAGATTGATGAGGCGGTTATTTTCGACCCGCGCTTTAGGGTAATAGTGCAGATTGGAAATTTTTAGGCCGGCTTCTCGCCACTCCGCATTCTTTGTATCCTCTTTCATTGAAAGCTGAAGGAGGTTCCCATTGCTTTGCGTGATTCTTAGCTTCGGCATCCGGGAGGCGGGGTCTACGGAAGGGCTTTCTAGGATAAAAGTCGCAGGGCCAATGGTCTTGGACGCCGAGTTCGCATCCGCCGGATCGTGCTCGAGAAGGAGGATGTCCTGCTTGAAACCGAGCATGTCCGAAGACAGCGTGGCATGCAGGGCATGGTTGGGTTCCGAGGCATCCGGAGCCTCCTCCAAAGAACGCTTTTCTTCGGCGTGCGGGAACACGCGCGTGAGTTGAAGCCGGTAGGGCATATTTTCAAGCGGTAGTTCGGCGGGTTTTTTAAGGGGAGAAGCTTTGAGATTAAAAATTTTCTCTTGGCCGCCCGACGGGGAGGCCCGCAAGGAAAAACCAGTTTGGAGCATCCTGTTCTTGGCCTCCGCCTCGAAGAGCGTCATTTGGCCTTCGCGTCCCCAAACGCGTGTCGCCAGCGAACCGAGAAGCAGAGTGAGGATGCCGATATGCGTGATGACGAAGCCGACATGTTTTTTTTTAAAGGGCAAGCGTGTGAGCGTCGCGCAAAAAATATTCACCCAAAACAAGCCAAGAAAAAAATCAAACCAACCAGCCTGATAGAAATTGTCTTGGACGAAGGGCGTTCCGTGAATAGATTCCAGCACCGTGGAGACGCCCAAGAGAAGTGCCAAGCTGGCGATGAGGACGAGGGCGAATCCGAGAGAGCCCAGAAACTTGATGAGGCGCATCGGGGCATTATACTATCGGACCCTGTGTAATTCTTTACAATTTCGGTAAGGGGGCAATGGTTAGGGTTAGGATGCCGGTGTGGGCGAGGGCTCACCTATGCCGGCTTCCTTGCCATTGCCCTAGCCCTTGCCGAACTTGTAATTAGCTAATCTTAGGGTATAATATCTTTATAAGATTTTTTACTAAGTGTCCTATTGGAGGTTAATAAATAAAATATGAAGAAAAATAAACTGGGCGCCATTAAGCTGTTTTTCTTGTTCGCCACCTTGGGCACATTCCCTTTTTTATACCCCGCGATGCAGTTTCAGCATCAGAATATGCCGATGAATTATGACAGGGCTTTTGAAGTTCAGCTGAGTAATAAGCAGATCCTATTGCCTTCAAATCCGCTCACTATTTCCGAAAGCCTAGAAGATAAAATAGCCACCTCGAAAGCACTGGCTCCCATCGATCCAGTGCTGGGTTCTGAGGTCCAGCCCGACTCGATAGAATAGTCAAATCTTTGTAATTCTTGCATAGATTTATCTCTTAAAAAATTCTCCCTCCGCGTTGCCTTCTATCCTTATATAGGGCAAACTTGTCCTAACTCTACACGCCCAACGGATGAGGTGTATTTGCTTCTATTAGGGACAACAAAAAGCTTCAAAAAACTCTTACTCCAAGCGGCGTCCTCCGTCCTGGTGCTGTCCTTTTTTGTCCAAGATCTTGCTTGGGCGGCACCCGAGATCAAAGTCAGTATTCCCATGCCGTCTGTCTGGTCGAGTGGACCGGCATTTCCCCGCGAGATCGCCGAGGCCCAAGACTCCTTTCGGGGTTCTTCGGAACGTACCATCTATCTTCTCCAGGACGCCCACACGAATTTTTCCGCGCAGAAAAACATCGCCTCCGCTATCCGGCATTTGCTTGAAAAAGAGAAGCTCCATACGGTGTATGTGGAGGGCGGTTTCGGGTATGTTTCACTTAGCGCTCTAAAGAAGACCGCGAGCGCCCAAAAGCGGGAAGAAGTGGGCATGAAATATCTCCGCAGCGGCGAGCTTTCCGGGGCGGAGTATCTCAATCTCACAGGAACAGAAGATTTTGAGCTGGCGGGCGTGGAAGATCGTGAGCTCTATTGGAAATCACTCGAGCTTTACCGCACGGTCGCGAAAGACCGTGAGAAATTCAAAGCCTACCTTGCGCAAATCGATCGCTCGATCGAAACGCTGAAGCCCGAATTACTCCGCCCGCTACTTAGGGGATTCGACCGCAAACGGCAGGACTTTTTAGACGGAAAACTTTCTTTCAG
>JAHFAF010000510.1 GCA_023250715.1 Pseudobdellovibrionaceae bacterium
TCAATAGCCACTTCGCGCCCGCGATCACATCCTTCACGCTATCCATGCGCAGTTTGTAATTGTCTAGCCGAGTATAGTCGCGGCCATATCCGGTGCTTCCCCGTACATTCGGTGCGAGCACTCCGAAACCTCTTTGAAGAAAATATTGAAAAAGTCGACTGAATGCAGGTCGGTACTGACTCTCAGGCCCCCCATGAACTGAAACGATGAAAGGCACTGGCCCATGGGCATCCTGCGGAAGATAAAGGAAAGCGGGAATCACTTTGCCGTCGAATGTCGGGTAGTGCACTAGTTCTTCGCGCGAAAGGCAATCCGAATCCATCCACACTTGAGCCGCCTGTGTCCACTGGACGCGTTTTTCCCCTCGCCACTCCCAAATGTCGGAATTGCGGACAGAGGAAGTCTCGGCGAAGAAGATGTTTCCGCGATCTCCTAATGAAGCAGAGGAAACAATAGAGTTGGGACTCGTGGGAACGGAAAAAGTCTTTCCTCTTTTGCCGCGCCCATCGACCTCGAACCCTGCGAAGTGAGCATAGCCCTCTTCGTTTTCAGTGAGGATCAATGAATTTCGATCTTTGTTTAAAGAGAAGGCTTCTATTTCCCACTTTCCAAACGTCAACGCCTTAGAAGCCTTTCCCACGGTAAGGTCTAGGGAATGCAGTTGAACGACTCCCTTGTCAGCATCGCTCAAGTAGAAAAGCGTCTTTGAGTTTTTTCCAAAAAGTCCGGAAAAGTCACGGGATTCTCCCGCCTTTTTTGGCGTTTTGGTGAGGGTTTTTTCAGCGATATCCCAAATGACTACATCGCTATCGGAAATAGACCGGAAATTTGTGAGCACGATCCGTTTCCCATCGAGAGAAACATCCGTGACCTCGTTGTGCCCGACCAATTCCGAAAGAAGCGGAGCTTTTTGCGAATGGAGATTGAAGCGGTAGAGATCCATGTCCGTCTTGTTTCGAGCATTAGAAGTGAAGGCGAACCACTTGGAGTCCGGTCCCCAAGAAACGCTTTCGATGCGGACATCCTTTTCGGTAAGAAGCGGAGTGAGTCGCAAGGCTGCTTTCGGCTCCAGAAGATAGATCTGGTATTGTTCGTCACCGCCTCTATGGGTCGCAACCAAGATTTTTTCACCGTCGGGACTTACCGAGAAGTAGGGAACTCCGTCTGAAAAAAATGTCATCTGTTTGGGCCACTTTCCTGCCGAATTCAAATAGAAAAGCTGAGGAGTCTCTCTCAAATCGGAAATAAAATATACGCCCCCTTGCGGCGGTGTGTGAGGCTTGGTAGCGGAGGAGATCTGAATGAATGTCTCGAGGGATTGTTTTTGCTCGCACTTCTTCAAAGTTCCGGCATCTATCTTAACCCCGGTAGAATTTTGACTCCCTCTGAGGTCTCCGCCTGTAGAGGTGGATTTCTGGGCGGGCGTAGAGCGATCGATAGGACGCCCCACCTGGTTTTGATTGGAGGCGGATGAGGAGGGGGCGGAGCCTCCTTTGTCACTGGTGAAGGGGACCGTCCCGCGCATGTGCTTTTTCTTTGGAGACGGTGCCGCCGCTACGGCAAGACAAAGGGTTAAAGTGCCAAGAACCTTTAGAAACATGTTGTCCCCAAGCGTGACTGGTCAAACGAAAGAGAGTACCTATTATTATACTTTGAGGAACTGTGGACAAAGACTTATACGAAATTCTTGGGGTGAAAAAAGAGGCGACGGAAGCAGAGATCCGGAAGGCCTTTCATAAGCTTGCGAAAAAGCACCATCCAGACGTGAATGCCGGCGATAAAGCCGCGGAGCAGAAGTTCAAGGAAATGAACCTTGCGTACGAAGTGCTCAAAGACACGAAGAAGCGTGCCCAGTACGATCAAATGCGGGCGGCGGGGGCCAATCCGTTTTCAGGAAGCGGTGCGCGTGGCTCGTGGCGATCGGGTGGTCCCTTCAATCCCGCGGACTTCGGTGATTTAGGCTTGGGAGATCTCTTCCAGGAAATTTTCGGTGGGATGGGCGGCGGGGGATTTAGCGGGGATTTTCGTGGGGGCTCGACTCGCGGACGATCCGGTGGATTTCGTCCTCCTGGAAGGGATTTGGAAGCGATCGTCCAGGTCGGTTTCTTGGATGCCGCAAAGGGGGGGGAGCGATCGATTGAGCTTCCGAATGGAAAGCGTCTGACCGTGAAGATTCCCGAGGGCGTCGACAATGGGATGAAAATCCGTCTCTCCGGACAGGGGGATTCGGGTGGCGATTTGATTTTGAATATTGAAATTCTTCCTCATCCTTTTTTTCAAAGAGAAGGGCAGGACATTGTGGTCCGCCTTCCAGTTACTTTCTCTGAGGCGGTCCTCGGGGGAGAGGTCGATGTTCCCACGATTGACGGTAAAGTTGTGATGAAAATTCCAAAGGGTGTTTCGAGTGGTCAACGCCTGAAACTTGCCGGGAAGGGAATTCGAAGTCCGAAGTCGGGGCTACGCGGAGACCAATACTTGGAGTTGCTGATTAAGATTCCAAAGCAACCCGATAGTAACTACCTGGAAGGCGCGGAGAAGATACGCGCGAGTGATTTCAATCCACGTCAGAATTTATTTTGATCGCAGTCGACGCCGAACTAACCTCATTGACCTCTACATGAGACTGCTTCGGCTTTGCCTCGCAGATGCCGGACTATTTGTCCGAGGATGTTTCGCGGACTTTTCCGAAAAGACTGGACTGGCCATTGAGATAGCCTCGGTGGGCCTGGAAGTAGCGGTCGTAGAGCTCTTTCAGCGCTTCTCCTTCCTCCCAGACGAGGGTGTTCCCCTGCACATTTTCGATGGCTAAAAATCGCGGTACGCTGTCGTGGGTGTATTTTTTTGGGTTTGGAAAGAGATCCTTGATGATCCTGCCATCA
>JAHFAF010000511.1 GCA_023250715.1 Pseudobdellovibrionaceae bacterium
TGCGCCCACTTCACGAATTCGACCATGGCGTGGTAATCGCCCATGTCGACTCGGGGAACTTCTTGCACGATCGGGGAGGTAACTTTAGATTCGTCGTTGTCTTTCGTTACCAAAAGACGTTTTGTTTTGTCGCCGAATCCCATGCTTGCCCACTGGACGACGAGGTTAAGGTCGTTCGTTGAGCCAACCGTTTCCATCTGATTGATATTAATAGCCCCGAAAGAATCGAGGTTATTGTGTCCATTTAGAAAAACTAGGAACGTCCATTCTTTTTCCTGCGGGGCGGCTTTCAAAGAGCCAGGAGCCAGTAATCCAAAAAAGAACAACACTACGGCGAAGCCGAAGAGGGAACTCTTCATATGGGTGTTTCCTTTCTAGTGGTCCCACGTGTCGAACTGAAACACTGCGTTTTTGGGGGATTGTGTGATTATTATTTTACCACATTCCTAACTGAATCTTGACGCAACTCTGAAAGAATCAAAACTTCCATCTCTTGCGGGTGTCTGAAGCCGTCTGTCTCGCTTTTTCTCCAGTCACTCGCTCGAGGAGCTCGACGGCCTTTCTTACTTTGAATGGATCCTTCAGCGCCGATTCGAGATGGGGTAGGATCACTTCCCCGGAAGGATCGATGGCGATTAATGCATCGGAAAGGACGCCTCCAAATGAGGTGTCATTGGTTCGAAAATACGTTTCCAAGATGGGATCTAAAACGGGCACGGCCTTCTTTTGGAATCGTCCGATGGCCCGTGCGGAAGCTTCCATCACCGTAGAAGATCCTCCGTCGGTCAGTTTCACGAGAGCGTCGAGACATAGTTTAGCGTCGGGGCAACCCTTCGGAAGCATGTTTACGATTGTTTCAAGGCGATCGGGATTTTGATTGGGATTTTGAAGGGCCTTAAGAACTGCTGTACCGTCCAACGTGAAGGTGGGGTCGAGTTCTGCCAGCGCTCTTAAGGCTTCCACGTTCTGCATATCCATAGGATCGGCGGCAATTTTTTTCAAGGCAGGAATGGAAAGTTTACTTTGCGAGGGTAGGTTTCGAAGAATCTTGATTTGCAGATCTCGATAGCCCATTCCCGATCGGCTTTTTTTGAGATCCTGGATTATCTCTGGGGCCAGCGGGGCGGCAGTCGCTCCAATGGAAAGGGCGTAGTTCAAGAACTTGCTTTCCATGTTCGAGTTGGCCCGGAGTTGATCTTTATTATTGTAGAAGGAAACGAAATAGTCAGGGACGGGTACTTTTGGCCCTATAGACTGGAAGAGATCGACAATTTCGCTCTTAAGATCACCGTATCCCAAAAAGCAGTCTTCTCCTGTGATGCCTTTCCATAGATAACCGAGATAGGGAACGACAACGGCTGCCTCCGGTCCGAAAGTCTTGAGTTCGCTCATTGCCTCTCTGGCACTATGGGCGACGGGAACTTGTAGTCGCTCAATTTTGGAATTGAGAAGGGCGTTCCTTGTTAGCGAAATCCTCGGAGAGGGTTCGCATTTTGAATGATTAGGTTTCTTTCCCTTGATCTCGCAAAGGGATTGATTGCATAAAATTTCAGGAAGAACTGGCTTTTCCATGGCGATGGCGCAATCGATTGCTGCCGCCATATGTTGATACTCTTCTCTGACATCTTCCGCATACCGCTTATTCACCACAGCATCGGGTAGGCAGGAGACTTTCACGAGAACGCAATCATTGGCGCTCTGGCATTGCTTGAGTGAAAGAGGAACAGCGGTTAGGAAAACCGGAAACAGGGTGAGTAGAAGAGCGAAGTATTTCTGCATGCTTTAAGAATAGCATTTTCGCAGTGCGATTGACGCCTTTGAGCTCGTTGCCCAGCATTGAACCACTAAAGGGGGGGCTTACCGTGAAAACTTTTGGGAAATGGCTTGTAGGAGTTTCGTTTGTAATGAGCGCAACCAGCGGGGCGGAGTCCCCCGATTTCGGGCCTTGGCCCAGCCAAGATGGCTCGCTTTCATTTCGTTTATTACCGCGGCGGCTTTCCTGGTGGCAAGGGGAGCAGGAGTGCCAAAAGCTAGGGCTCGAGCAACCTACTTGGCGTGAGCTTTCCACGAGTTGGAATTACCTACTGGGAACTAGTCCGATCAATCTTCGCATTTCACAGCTCACCGGATGTTTTTCCGTTTGCCCGACTAGCATTTGGACAAGCGATGAAAAGACCGCGGACGATGCCTACGAGTTTTCAAACTCCCATCCTCACTCCATAGATCCGCGGGGAGCTCCCAAATATTGGAAATATGCGGCTGTTTGTGTTGAGCGTTCCGAAGAGTAAAGCCGTCTTTCATGCGCAAAATTGAAGTATTTTGGAAGTCGTATAAGGAAAAGCCGTGGCGTCCGCCCATAGTTACTCTTCTTCTTTTTATTACGCCGGGGCTTTTTCTTTCTGTGGTGTCCCGTGCAAGCAACGGAGGCGATACGGCCGGAGTTCAATTCCTAACGATGGCGGGTATCATCGTTCCGTGGCTTTTAGGATGCCTTTCCGTCTCTGCAATGTTTTATGTTGGTTTGCTTCACTGGAAAACCGGAAGAAAGTCGGCTGCATATATTAACTTATTCTCAACGTTTCTATTCGTCCTATTATTTCTCGTGCCGCTCATACTTTTCCTAATTCATCCAGCGGGGGTGGGGGTGAAGTAGTTATTCCAATCGCACAAACAGTTTTCCCTTATCTTCTATCGGCGTGCCGGAAGGAGGAAAATAGGTCAGCTTATAGTTTTCCACCGCGCTCTTCTCTGGCACCTCAAGAACGAGCTTTCGAGGGGCGCCATCGGTGTCCAAAAGCTCATACTGAACAGGTGGACCCGTATTGCGTTGAACTTGCCACGGAACATTACTCACCGTCGCAATGACCTTTCCGG
>JAHFAF010000512.1 GCA_023250715.1 Pseudobdellovibrionaceae bacterium
ACAAATACGATCTCAATTTTCCCCTGCTCGCGGACGAAGACGGCAAAGTCTGCAACGCCTACGGAGTCTGGAAGGAAAAATCGCTCTACGGCAGAAAATTCATGGGAATCGAGCGTACTACTTTTGTGATCGGGCCCGATGGAAAGATCAATAAGATTTTCAATAAAGTGAAAGTGAAGGGACACGCCGAAGCGGTCCTAGCCGAACTTGCGAGACCTGTAGGGTCGAAGCAAGCTCAATGAGATGGCTTCGCCACCGCTCGCCAATTCGGATCTATTCGATCCTGTCGATCGTGCGGACGGGGATTCGCATTTGCTTTGGAACCTCAATCGAGGCCGGGGCCGGCAAAGGGTCCCCTTCGATATTTTTATTGCGAGCCTTTGGCATCGCAGAAGGAGAAGTCGGTCCCAGCCCAGCATGGCTAATAGAGTCCGGCTCGTGGGTAGCGCTAAGTAAGAATAAGGTGAGGAGCATTAACCCCGTGCAGATCAGGGCGAAAAACTCAGAAATGCGAACCCGGTCCATGAAGCTGCGTCTGGCATAGTTGCGACGACTCAAAAGAACTCCTTCTTGATGCGACTATCAGAAATAAACTTTGCAAGCGTCTGGCCAGCTTATTCACGCACGAAAAACCGCGGAAAAATCGAAAATGTGCTGAGAGTTTAGTGGGTTGGGACCTAGGGTCGCCGACTTCTCAGGCGTAACCGACTATATTCTTTGCGCTATTCTCTGAAAGCTATACACCGTCCATAATGTAGACAGGGTGTCTTCTTGCTGATCGCTATCCGTGCGGGTATCTTCGCTTCTCTAGAATGAACCCCATTCAAAACATCATTGTTGCACTCGACGTGGACTGCCTCGCCAAAGCGGAGCCACTCGTTCAAAAACTTGCCCCGTTCGTGGGGTATTTCAAGGTGGGACTTGAGCTTTTAACCCGGGAAGGGGCCCCTCAGGTGGTGAGAAGAATTCACCAACTTGGAGGGAAGATCTTTTTCGACGGAAAGTTCGATGACATCCCCAATACGGTCGCTGCCGCAACCAAGGCGGTAGCGGAGCTAGGAGTAGCTTTTTTTGATGTGCACGCGAGCTCGGGGCCACAGAGTTTGAAAGCGGCCGCGGCTGAGAAAAAAAATTCGAAACTCTTGGTCGTGACGGTACTGACTTCTCACGATGCGGAGAGTTCTAAGAAAACTTTTGGTGCACCGGCCGGTGAAAAAGTTCTGGCCTTTGCCAAGGAAGCGGCCCTTTGTGGAGCGGACGGTATCATCTGTTCCCCCCAAGAACTGAGTCTTCTCGGCGCAGAGCCCTCTTTGAAAGGTCTCTTGAAAGTAACCCCTGGGGTTCGGCCGGAGTGGGCGGAAGCCAACGATCAAAAAAGAGTTTTGACTCCGGGGGAAGCCATCCGACAAGGGGCCACTCATCTGGTCATCGGTCGGCCGATATTAAGACCGCCCCCCTCCATCGGGAATCCCGTCGAGGCGGCGAAGCGGATTGCGGAAGAAATTGCGAGGGCCTTGAAATGACGAGCGAAGAAGTCTTCCAGGAGCTCGAAAAGATTCAAGCCATTATTCGAGACTCGCATATCGTCTACACCTCTGGGCGGCACGGCACGCATTACGTAAATAAGGACGCTCTTTATCCTCATACCGCCTTGACCTCGCGCCTTTGCGAAGAGATTGCTCGAAGATTCGAGAACTCCGGCGTGGAAATAGTGCTGGCACCTGCTCTGGGCGGGATCATTCTCTCTCAATGGGTGGCCCACCACTTAAGTCTTCTCCTGAAAAAAGAGATTTTGGGCGTTTACGCGGAGAAGGCTCCCGATGGGGAGAGTTTTATTTTGAAACGTGGCTACGATTCGCTCGTGAAGGGAAAACGGGTTCTCATTCTCGAGGACGTGCTCACGACCGGGATCTCAGTTAAACGCGTAGTCGAGACCGTGCGCTTTCACGGCGGTGAAGTCTTGGGAGTCGGAGCTCTCTGCAATCGAGGCTCTGTTAAACCAGAAGATTTAGGCGGAGTGCCCCGCTTAGATTCGCTCATTCAGATTCAGCTGGATTCCTGGGAAGAAAGAGACTGCCCGCTGTGCAAGAAAAATATTCCCGTGAATATTCAAGTAGGCAAAGGAAGAGAATTTCTCAGTCGTAATCCGAAGGGCTAGAGCCCACCCCGACAATACTGCAAGCGGCGATCATGGTAAGGCCCAGTTCTTCACCGCGCTCCATGAGCTCATCGCTCTCGGCACCTGGATTCAGCCAGACCTCTTTCACAGTTTTCTTGGCTACCTCGTCGATCACCTTCAATCCGATGGGAGGAGGTAGGTAAAAGCTCACCATATCGAGCTCATTCAGCGGAACGTCGGTGATGGATTTGTATGCCTTCCACCCTTCAATCTCATCGGCCTTGGGGTTTACGGGATAGACCTCATATCCTCTATCGGCAAAAACGCGGACGGCTTTGTTTCCGAATTTCGATCGATCCGTACTTGCTCCCAGAATGGCAATCGAGGGCATGCTAGCTCCTTTTCATCAAGGCAACCCCTAGAAGCGCCCACCCAACCATGAACAAGAGGCCACCAAGAGGAGTGACGGCCCCCCACCGCCCCACCTTAGTAAGGGTCAGGAGGTAGAGACTTCCGGAAAAAAAGAAAATTCCCGCCAGAAAAGCAACCCCACTTGCTCGCAGCCAAGAGCTGTCCTCTTTCATCAAAAGGACCCCGACCAAGGCCAAGGCGAAGGTATGGAAAAACTGGTATTCGACCCCAGTATGAAAAATTTTGAGGTGATATTCTTCTCGGATAGCTTTTAAAGCGTGAGCACCAAAAGCACCCAAAGCTACCGATAAGAAACCGGAAATCGAGGAAAGAATTAAG
>JAHFAF010000513.1 GCA_023250715.1 Pseudobdellovibrionaceae bacterium
GCTACCCCGACCCCTACTCCCACGCCGGTGTTCGAAGCCATTCCACCTGAGAATCTCCCGTTTGAAGTCGGTGAATTGATGGAGATCGATTTGAACTGGATGGCCCTGCCCGCCGGCCGAGCGGTTCTTGAAGTGAGAAGGGGAGAGCCCTTCAATGGCCGCCCTACGTTTCACCTCTGGGGCAACGTACTTTCTTCTAAGTTGGTAGACGCCGTATACCATGTCGATAATACGATCGAGTCCATAGTCGATGCCTCAGGTTTCCTCCCTTATAAATTTCTCCTCCACATGGTGGAATCGGCCCAAAAGAAGGAAACCCGAGTTGCTTTCGATCATCTGCAAAATAAGGCGTTCTATTGGTCCAAGCGCGTTTCCGAGCGTTGGGGGAATGAAGATCAGGATCGTATCGATGATTTTACTGCCCGTTCGAGGGATATGTTCTCGGGCCTATTTTTCTTGAGAACGTTAAATTATACGTTGAACCAAAAGCAGGTCGTACGAGTTTACGAGAATAAACAAAACTTGGACGTGGAGCTATTGCCCGTGGCAAACGAATTCGTAAACTCGAAGGTGGGGGCATTCCAATGTTGGAAGATCAAGCTATCGGTGATGCTCAACAATGTTTTGAAGCCCACGGGCGATATGTTCATCTGGCTCAGTGACGATTATAAAAAATACATCGTGAAGTTTGACGCCAAACTCAAGATTGGGTCACTCTACGGAAATTTGGTTACCTTGCGGGAGCGGCAATGAAAGTGACGGCCATCATCATTACTAAGAACGAGGAAGCGAATATCGTACGTTGCGTACGCAGCGTGCGTTTCTGTGATTCCGTTTTGGTGGTGGACTCCGGAAGCACCGATCGAACGTTGGAGCTTGCCCGTGCGGAAGGGGCCAAGGTCCATTCCATGGAATGGAAAGGGTATGCGGAGCAAAAAAATGCCTCGCTTGCCTTGGCCGAGACCGATTGGATCTTGTCTATCGATGCCGATGAGGAAGCAACTCCCGAATTGCGGAGTGAGATCTTGAGAGTGGTATCGGAGCCCGGCGACAGAGTGGCTTTTTCAATGCCTAGAAAAACCCTGCATTCGGGTCGTTGGATCCGTTACGGCGGCTGGTACCCCAATAGAAATATTCGCCTTTTTCGAAAAAGTTCCGGCCGGTGGGTGGGAAACGAGGTGCACGAGCGCTGGGAAGCACGAGGGCCAGTCGCGGATCTGAATTCCGATCTCATGCACTATTCTTTTTTTAATCTCGCCGATCAGGTGGAAAGAAATAATCGCTATTCATCGTTGAGTGCTCTTCAGCTGAGAAAATCCGGAAAGGGGTTTTCCACAGCTAGGCAGTTCTTAAAAACGGCGTCTAAGTTTTTTGAGACCTATATGTTGAAGCGAGGCTTCTTGGATGGCTATCCTGGATTTATCATCTCTGTTTCTGCGGCCTATTCAGTCTTTCTTAAATGGGCCAAGCTTTGGGAGTTGGAAAATGGTGCGGAAAAAGTCTGAGCGCCTCCTCCAGTTAAAGGGCCACCACGGTTTTGTCGTGGCTATCGATGGTCCCTCGGGTGCGGGGAAGTCCACGGTGAGCCGTCAGCTCGCGGAAGCCCTAGGGGGGAAGCTTCTCGATACAGGAGCGATGTATCGAAGTGTGGCCTACTTTGCTTTGAAAGAAGAGGCACTTAAAGAGGCAGATTTCGCTAGAATAGCCCGTGGCCTTCGGTTCTCAACCGATCCCAAGACTGAATGTCTTCTCACCAATGGAGAAGATCTCGGCCATAAAATCCGCTCGGAAAAAGTAAGCGATATGGCCTCTGCGGTGAGTGTAATTCGAGAAGTGAGAGAGATTCTCACGAAAAAACAGAGAAGACTCGCGAAAGAATGGAGCCGCAGAATTCCCGTAGTGGTGGAGGGGCGGGATATCGGGACAGTGGTTTTTCCGAAAGTGCCCTTTAAGTTTTATGTAACCGCGGATGCCTCTGTTCGAGCGGAAAGACGTTACGAGCAGCTAAAGGCCCGTGGCGTGAAGGTGTCTTTTAAGAAAATTTTGCGACAGCACGAAAGCCGAGACGAGCGCGATTCGACTCGAAAAATAGCTCCGCTCAAATGTCCCGAGGATGCCGTAGTCGTAGATACTTCCTCGATGGGGGTAGCACAAGTCGTGAAGTTCATGCGCGACCACATCAAGGCCCACGTTACTCTACCCAATATCAAAAAGTCTTCTTAGGGCATACTTCAATTAACCCCGTTTGCGTTTGCCCAGACCCGCACGGAGGCCTTGAGCTCAGGAGATCCTCCCGTGTCAGTGGGAGGCATGAAACCGTCTTTTCCGTTTACAACTTTCTCAAAGACGTTTTTCAGTCCGCCTTTTTTTGGATTGGCGAGGAAGTTCGTTAGATTGAAATCCTTTTCATTTTTCTTTCCTTGTCCATGACAGCGCGTGCAGCTCGTCGTCATTTGGGCGGTTGCGGTGGCATCTTTGGCCGCGCTGTCGGCGGCGTTAAACTCTTTCTGCTTTGGCTGTTGAGGTTGGGCCTGGGCCTGTTTCTGGGCCACTTGTTGGGCTGTAGCGGGGCCTGGAACTGCCCCCCCAACGGCGGTTTTTACTGGCTGGCCAGGAGTAAACCACACGGTTGGTTGATCATGCTTCTTCGCAGAGAAACTCAGCTGATTCGTGGGTAATCCGCCTTGGGCTGTCGCGAACTGTTTCAAAGCAGCTTGAGCGCCTTCAGCTCCGATATTAATGCGAACCTTTTCCCCCTTCTTGCCGAGAGCATCGATAAATTGCTTATCTCCATCTTTCCAGGAGAGTGCCGTTCCCAATCGATCTCCGAGCTCTTTTTTCGAGTTCGCAATGAAGGACGGCA
>JAHFAF010000514.1 GCA_023250715.1 Pseudobdellovibrionaceae bacterium
TCAGTGCAATCGAGAGAAAGTGTCGTGGGAGTGGACGTTGAAGGGTACCAAGGGTGAGTCGGAGCGATCGGGCCATCAGAGCCTAAAAATGAGATGCCCGAAACTCCAGACGGAGAGCTCAGTTGGCAGACAGTGGCATTACTTGATGTCCATGTGTAATTCCAGGAATCACCAGCTGTAATCGTCACTGGGCCATCGGAGCCATTAGCCTTGATATCAACAGTAACTACAGTCGGCGGAGGTGGAGGTGGAGCCACAAGAGAGATGGTCACAGAATCACTTGAGGAGACAGTGCCGTCAGTACAATTCAAAGTAAGGGTCGTCGGTGTAGATAAAGTTGGATACCAGGGGTGGCTTGGCGCGATCGGGCCATCAGAGCCGGAGATCGTAATACCAGTAGCACCTGAGGGTGAGGTGAGTTGGCAGACGGTTGCATCGGTCGAAGACCAAGCGTAGGTAAAAGAGTCGCCGTCGTTGATCGTAAGGTTATCTTCTTGGCCGTTTGCAGTAATATCTGCAGCTACTGCAGCCTTGACGGAAATAGGTGTCCCAGCCATGAAAACGGCCGCCATGAGGTAGATGGCGCCGAAGCGAGTGAACTTGTGGCTAAGAAACAAATTGCGCATGAGTGTCAAGTTAATCCTTTTTACTGAATTCTGTCAATTATTGATGAGTTCCAGAATATCCTTATTTTGCAACATATCTTGAGCTTTTGTCCTTTATTAAACATAAGGTCGTGCCCGTTGCTATGAGATAGAATTTTCTTTTTAGTTTTTAACCTTTATTCGTCAGTAATGTCTTTTAGATTTAAGAGACAAAAAAATTGCGACTTTTGTCCTTTAGCATGCTTGCCTTTTAGGTCAGCTCAAGCGTGCTAATATGAAAGACGCATGAACGACAAATTTCTTAAGCCTTACAACCCACAAGAAACAGAGTCAAGAATCTACGATCTGTGGGAGAAGTCGGGATACTTTAACCCGGACAATCTCCCCGCCCGGCATAAGGAGCCCTTTTCTATCGTCCTTCCCCCACCAAATGTCACGGGTGTTCTCCACCTGGGCCACGCTTACGAAGATTCCCTTCAGGACACGATCGTTCGCTTTGAACGCATGCGAGGGAAGAAGGCTGTTTGGATCCCCGGCGCTGACTCTGCCGCTATCGCCACTCAAGCTCGAGTGGAAAAAGACATTCAAAAAGATGAGGGGAAGAGCCGTCATGATCTTGGCCGCGAAGAGTTAGTAAGAAGAGTTTCTGAATTCGCTAAGCAGAGTGAAAACACCATTCTCTCCCAAATAAGAAAGATGGGAGCCTCCCTCGACTGGTCACGCTACGCCTATACGCTTGATGATAAAAGAAATAAAGCTGTCTTCACCGCCTTTAAGCAGATGCACGATGCTGGACTTATTTACCGCGGTAATCGGATTGTGAACTGGGATCCGAAGGGACAAACGACTATTTCCGATGATGAAGTGGTATATGAAGAGCGCCAGGCGAAACTGTATACGTTTAAATATTCAAAAGATTTCCCTATCGCTATTTCGACTACACGACCAGAGACAAAGGTGGGTGACGTGGCTGTTGCTGTGCACCCTGGTGATGCTCGTTATAAAGAATTTGTCGGCAAGGAATACGATGCAGTGTTCTGCGACGTGCCCATTCACATAAAGGTGGTGGCCGATACTTCCGTTGAGCCTGAGTTTGGTACAGGAGCTCTCGGAGTGACTCCCGCTCATTCATTTATAGATTGGGAAATTGCTGATAGACACAACCTACCCAGACCTCAGATCATAAACGAGTACGCCAAGATGACAGTTGAGGGCCGGCTGAACGGGCTGAAGACTACTGAAGCTCGCGAAGCTGTAGTTGAGTGGCTCAAAGCCGAAAATCTTCTTGAAAAGGAAGAGGATATTGTACAGAACATTTCGCTTTCCGAACGCACGCTAGCTGTCGTTGAACCCTTGCCGAAACTCCAGTGGTGGGTAGGGGTTAATAAGCCATTCGCGATTCCTCATTCGGAAATTCCAGGGATTAAAAGTGGTTCAGAAACAACCCTTAAGGAAATCATGAGGAAAGCGGTAGAGAGTGGCGCGGTAGAAATAAGCCAAGAGGGACACCGGAGCGCCTATTTCCACTGGATCAACAACTTGCGCGATTGGTGTATCTCACGCCAAATTTGGTTCGGCCACCGTGTGCCTATTTGGTATAAGGGAGAGGATACGCTCTGTGCGGAAGAATCTCCTGGCTCTGGCTGGGAGCAGGACCCAGATGTCTTCGATACCTGGTTCTCATCTCAACTATGGACCTTTTCCACCCTTGGCTGGCCGGAGAAAACGAAGGATCTTCAAGAGTTCCACCCAACCTCCTTCATGTCACCTGCCTACGAAATCCTCTTTCTGTGGGTGTCTCGGATGATTCTTGCTAGTGGCTTTCTCTTGGGACAAGTGCCGTTTAAGAAAGTTCTCATCCATGGACTCGTCCGAGCCAAAGATGGGAGAAAGTTTAGTAAGTCTCTTAACAACGGCATTGATCCACTAGATATGATCGAGAAGTATGGCGCTGACGCGTTACGCATGGGACTTCTAGCCGGCAGTGCCATTGGAAACGACATTAAATTCGATGAGCAAAAAGTAAAAGGCTACAAAAACTTCGCCAACAAGGTTTGGAATATCACCCGCTTCATATTCACCCAAGAAAATACGGGGGAGTTGAAAGAGGATTTAGTTAAGGAATTTGAAGCCCTTGCAAAAGAAGTGATGAGCGACATGCGTGAGTACCGCCTCCACCTTGCCGCTGAGAAAATTTACCACTATATTTGGCATCGCTTGGCTGATGAAATTATTGAGGAAAGTAAGGGGAAA
>JAHFAF010000014.1 GCA_023250715.1 Pseudobdellovibrionaceae bacterium
GAGCTGGGAATTGCAGGGGAGCTGGCAGGAGGGGTCCATCGAAGGCTACCGGTACGGCATTGCCCAGGGGGAAACGAGTCAAGTATCCTGCGATAGAAGTGCGGTATCCGCCATGCGCTCTTTGCATTTTTCGGGACTCCATCCCGACACGGCTTATTCCATCGTTGTCTGCGCCATTAATGGAAACGTTCCTCCTGATTCCGGGGCCAGTCAAATTTTCATCGCGAGAACTCCTAATCTCGCCTATCTGGATCGTCAGTATTACCTGGCACGAAATCCCGATGCGACGGCAGCGATCGCCCAGGGAGAAAGTACTTCGCCCTTGGATCATCTTTACCAGGTCGGGTACCTAAACAAATATCGAGACGTCTCTCCGCTCTTTGATGTTTCCTTCTACTTGGCGTTCAATAGCGATCTGCGAACGAATATCCTCAGCTACGATCTCGGCCCGTTCCTCCATTACTATAATGAAACTCAAGCTGTGAATCGCCAAGCTTCCCCGTACTTTGATCCGACATTCTATCGGACGCGTTACCCGGAAGTGCCGGCACTGATCGGAAGTGTTTATCAGACTCTCGCCCATCATTTTTGGATAGCCGGACTAGGCGAGCGACGGCGCGGATCTTGGGAATTCGACGAGGCCTATTATCTGGACACTTACCCCGATGTCGCAGGTGCGGTTGCAGACCACACTTTCGGATCAGGTCTCGTTCACTACCTTCTCTACGGAAAAAGCGAAGGGCGATTCGCGGCACGGCCCGGGGAAAAGGGCGACATGTTTCGCGCTTATAATCCGGGCGCGGATTACCATTTTTTCACCACTCGCCAGAGCGAATACGATAATGCCGTGGCCCACGGCTACCAAGCAGAAGGGGCTCCATTTCAGGTCTTCCTCCACTCCGAAGTGGGTCTGTCACCACTTTATCGCCTCTACAACTTAAGTAACGGCCGCCACTATTACACGGCCGCAGCCGGGGAAAAAGATTCTCTCGTCAGCGCGGGGTGGCGTCTAGAGCGTATCGAAGGGTACGTCGCTCCTGAGCCAAGAGCCGGTCTTACGGAACTTTTTCGTCTGTACAATAGAAACAGCGGGACGCATTTATTCACGACCAACGCGCAGGAAAAGGACATCGTGCTGACTCAATTTGGTTTCGCTTGGGAACAGCATGCGAGTGTGGGGTATGTGCCCTTGCGTCAGTAATTGAAGCGGGCAGATATTCAATCAGCCGTCGGCGAATGCTCTTGTCCCAGAGGGCTTGCTGAGTGCATTGACCTCCCTTACTTACTTTTCTTCACGACTCGCTTTAGGCAATCTAGGAAGAAAGCTTCATTCCATAGTTCCAGAGTCTTCACGTCAACCGGCCTTAAAAATCTTTGAACATCGGCTTTGGCTTTCTCCCAATCCACTTCCCTAATTCGCCGAGACATCTGCTTCCCATACCAATCGATGTCGGCCCTCAGCCCTTTGCCTTTCCACGGACCCAGTTGCCCCAGGGCGTTGGATAAGAATTTGACATTTGGAGAGGCTTTTTGACCTACGTACCAGAGAAAATCAAACCAGTCTCTTCCTTTGATATAGTCGCGACAAAGGAGAGCGTGGCTTTTGCCAGCAAAGAGACTTGGGACATCATATGCAGTTACCGAGAAATTAATCGGAAACATTAGAAACCTTATTTCCGTCTTGGCTCCGGCCGGTGGGTTCGTATCAACTTCAAGCTTGATCTTTAACGAGCGCTTCGGACCATCGGCCTTTGGGTATTGGACTCTTAACAATCTTCCTAACGAATCGTCCTTCAAGAAGGTACTCTGGACAGCATTCGCGTAGGAGCGTCCCTCCACTCTTACGTCATAACCGAAGGCCTTCAGCTCGGCATTCATGGAGGAAAGGTAGGAGTTAAGATCGAACTTCTTATCCGGTTCGTGAAGGGCGAAATCCAAGTCTTCTGAAAATCGCATGAGGCCGTGAAGGATTCGAAGTGCGGTTCCCCCTTGAAATGCCGCCCTCTTGAAGAATCCAGAATTGTAGAGCGAGTTCAATACAAGCTCCTGAGTGATCTCCTTTAGGGCATGGTCCTCCTCCTGCGCCGATTGGCACTGGTAACCATCCAACTTATCTTGAATGATCTTTACGCTCATAGCTCGCTACTCTTTCTGAACGCCCGCAAGAAAGCCCTAAGGCGAGTGTTTCGGTAGCTCTCTGCAATTTCGGTAAGAAGCTTATGGGAGATCTGTTTCCAGGACTCCTCCTCGATCCGCAAGAACTTCTTCAGTTCTTTGGGCTCTAGGTCCACCTTATGGGTAACAATGTAGTCAGCGAGCGCTTTTGTCGGGCTTGCGATCAAATGCACCGTTCTTCCGGCCGCCTCCCTTTCCACCCCGATGAAATTGAATCTAGGAATTCTCGCATAACTGAAATTCCCCAGTGGGGTTTTAAAACAGGTCGACCTCTTCAGGCTGACACTTGTGACCGTGTAAACAGCTTCGGGAATCCAGCCGCTATGAGAGAGGGCGGATTCCAGACTTACATAAGAGGGGGCGTAAATTTTTTGAGCAAGTTCAAACTGATCTATTGGCTCTCGTTGAAAGATTTTACCCAGGCAATAGACTCCTCGACGAAGTTGGATTAGGTCGCCCGCTGCGATCGCGCGTTTAACGAGCCCGTAGCGCCGATTAGGCGATCCTTCCAACAGATTCACCACCTCCGTATCTGTAAAGATGTCTGTCGGAAGTTCTTCTCTAAGTTTGAATGCAAGAGTGCTCATAAGCAAAAATATAACAAGATACTGTCTTATTATGACAGTATTTAACTTATATTTCAGTATATGTTTAAAATAGTCATAATACTGTCATTTTACGACAGTATTAAGTCGTAATTATTAAAAGAGCAGTCAAAGGAATCGTAAATCATCGTAAATCATGGTCGAAAAAGCATACGATTGTGTCGAGCCAAGAACCTATTTACGCTACCGAGAGCGACGAAGGGCCGCGGGCGGGAATTCTAGATAGGCTCACACTTGCCAATGGCCCTCGTCGAGAAATTGGACCGGAATTCAAAGAACGTAAATTTGAGAACGTTGCGTGGGGAATTTTGGAGCTGCCGCCTGATATCGGAAAGTTTGAAATAGGAGTCGTTTGCGTTTTGGAGGAAAAATCATGAGCGTAAGATTCTGTGTTCTTTTTCTGTGTCTAGGGGCCTCTTCAGTACGAGGAGAGAGCGAAATAGCCAGGGAGTTATATGACGATTTTAAAACAGCGGCGGACTTGCCTTTAAAACTCAAGGAGCTCAGGCCCAAGCGCCCAGATGAGCCCTGGAAGTGCGATGTCGCCACTGCCGTGAAAGATTCTGATCCCGCGGTGTTTCAGGCCGACGTGGTGATGGATTCGGCCTTCGGTGGCCGACAGATAAGGGCTTCTATTCAAGGGAAAGAACGAAAGGAGATCGATGGTACTTACGGGCTTTCTGCTTCCAAGCACAAGCAAGGATTGCTTGGTAGGTCCAGTTACGAAGTTGTGTGGAGGGGGACATCGAAGAAGACGGTTGTTGTGGGACACAAACTGGAAGACGGTGCGGATCCCGACAGGCATGCCGAATCGTATGAAGATGCCACGACGCCGTATGAATTGTCCTATTGGCATCCGGTTACCCAAGTACAAACATCTCCCGTCACTCAAGTAAGACTCGGAACCGTTTGTCTAAGAAAGCTCGGGGAGGAGATCCTCATCGAAGTTGCGGCGGCGTACTTTAGCGAAACAGGGGAAGCGATAAGAAACTACAAGAATCACGCCTCCCTTGATCTCACCTCGAATGAGATCGCGCTCAGAAAAAATGGCCTTCCCTCCCAATGTTTCGAGAACACCAGAGTGGAATGGCTTATGTTGTGTCACTAGCGCGATGGCCACGCACTAATATTATTTGAGGACCCCATGCGAAGAGTAATATTGTTTTTGGCCTTACTTAATTCCGACGTCGTCAGAGCGGAAGCGAATCTACATAAGCAAATCGACGAGTGCGACCTCACGCGAGATGCGAAATGCCTCGGCGATATTCTTCATCAACTCACCCGTGGCATCACCGCGCAAACCGCAAAGGGGCGAATTGTCACTTACTGGTGCATCTGTAAGGACTCTAGTATTTACCTAGCCAGAGTACTGCCAGATGGAACGAAAGCGTGGGATAAACTAGGCGTTTTGGGTAGCGACGTACAATGCACTGCCCAATTGTTGCCCGGGGTTCGTAAGGAATGTCATCCGCAGTAGAAGAGTGGTACTTTCTCCGAATTAGGGAGGAATGGATGCGGCTCTTTCTGTTTGGTTTGCTTATCGCGCCCGGACTTTGGGCGCACAATCCTATTCAACTTGAAAATCTGAAGCCTGGTAGTCGCGATTGGGGCCTGCGAAATCGAGCGCCGAACAGCGAAGTGGCGGCCTATGCTTCGCCCGTAAACGTTAAGAGAGGAAAGGACGTCCAATTCTTTGTTACCTCGACTGATGGTGACGTAACCCTAGAGATCTTTCGCATGGGTTGGTACGAAGGCCTTGGGGGACGGCGCGTTTGGGGGCCTAGCACGTACCCAGGTATTGTCCAACCCGAACCGATTATCACCCTAGAGACTCGCACGGTGGAGTGCCCATGGAAAGATCCCATTCTCGTTCGCGCGCAGTGGTTGAGCGGCATTTATCTGGCCAAATTTACCACCGCTAAGAATGGCTATGAGACTTACGCTCAGTTCGTCGTGACGGAAGACTCGCGCCCCGCAGATATTTTTTTCCAGCGAAGCATCACCACGGATCAGGCGTACAACTCGTGGGGTGGCTGGAGTGCGTACGGCCCTGCAAAATTTGAGGAGAGAGCTTTCAAGCTTTCTTTCAATCGACCCTTCTTCAATTGGGGTGCCGGGAATTTTCTACCCAACACCACGGATCTCGCCGGCAACTATCTGCAGTCCGGTTGGGAGTACAGCATGCTTCGATGGCTCGAGCGCGAAGGGTATGACGTCACCTATGGCACGAACTTGGATGTACATGAGTCTTCCGAGCTATTGACTCGTCACAAGGCATTTCTTTCCGTCGGGCACGATGAGTATTGGAGCCGGCCGATGCGAGAGAATGTAGCGCGTGCTAGAGATAGCGGTGTAAATCTCGCCTTTTTCTCCGCGAACACGGCCTATTGGCAGGTTCGACTCGAGCCCAGCGCTGTAACGGGCGAAGAGAATCATACACTGGTCATCTATAAGGATAAGACTCTCGATCCGGTAAAAGATCAGCTGGCCACCACGGTATGGCGCGATCCATTTCTCAATAGCCCCGAAGAGATGTTGCTGGGAGTGATGTACGATAATGTCCCGCCTATTGCTGACATGCTCGTAGAGAACACGGCACATTGGATTTTCGAAAAAGCCGGTTTGCGTAATGGGGATCGGATTCCGGGAATCCTTGGCTATGAAGTGGATCGCATTTTCGAGCGCAGCCCTGAAGGGCTTCGTCGTATTACCCACTCCCCCTTCCAGCTGGAAGGGACGAGGCACTATTCCGACTCCACTCTCTACCAGGCTAAGAGTGGCGCTTGGGTGTATGCCGGGGGAACGATTCGTTATGGATTTGGGCTGGATGATTTCGGTGTGCCGCTGTCTCGATCGAGTGTGCTAAGCGTGCCGTTACAGCAAATGACTCGCAACCTACTAGCTCGCTTTAAACATCCCCTTAAGGCACCAAAGGTATTTGGTCCCGAGACCCCTCTCACCCGACTTTCTTTCGAGAATTCTGACCGGGGATTTTATCGAGATACGTCAGGGCGAGAAAATCACGGCTATTCCTATGCGGACTCTCTTCCCCTCTCCGGAGTAGAAGGAAAGGTGGGTAAAGCAATTCAATTCAACGGATTCGGCCAGCAGATAGCGCTCGGACGAGAGGCCTCTATCGTTGGGACTGGCCCGTTCACTGTTTCATTCTGGACTCGTACTACCGACAAACGTCGACAGGTTCTTATCTCCCAGCGCGATGATGATGATTTTCAAGGACGAGACTGGGACTTTTCCTCTTCTCTATATGGGTACGACGGGCAATATCAAATCGAGATCTCCGAGGAAGGAAAAATTCAATTCTGGGAATATAACCGCGCAATGCTGTATCCATTTCAGCTGCAATCCAAGACTGTAATCCGGGACGGAAACTGGCATCGCATCGTTTCCAAGCGGCTCAAGGATGGAACGGGCGAATTATGGATAGATGAAAAACTAGAAGCAACGCAGAACGCGCCCTTATTGGATCTCAAACCGCACACGGTGTTTATCGGCGCCGACGGCCGCGACCGGATTCATTTCTTTTCAGGGGACATCGACGAGCTCGTTATTCGAAATAATTAGAAAAACAGTTGTTTCAAAATATAAAACCACGTCAGTAGCGCCCAGCGCTGGTTTCTAAAATTGAAACCACAATAATGCGATCGGCTATTTTTCTACTAGAGTCCATTCCGCCCGTGGTGTACCTGAAGGCCAACACCAAGAGCGATTCCCGAAGTCTGTATTCACTTAACATTGAAAAGAGGAGCTATGAAAATTTGCCTAGTAGCTTTTATGCTTGCATCCGGCATAGCTCTCGGAGAGTCCGATCCATTACTTGGAAATTGGGAGGTAGAAAGTACCCAGCAAAGCCTGCGCCGTTTCTTCACCGACTCCAATAGCTATTATTACTACCCTCTACCCACGATACTCGTCATCGAACCTTCCTTAGATAAGAGACATCAATACTTTGTACATTGGTTGGCCAACTGGAAACCCGGCAAAGTGCAGCAGGCTTTTACTTTTTGGTGTGATGGGAACGAAACTCACTTCCGGTGTGTCGATAGGGGGATTGCTTCCAAACATTCCTTCAAATTGGAGTTTCTCACGCCGTTTAGTGCGGAAATCCAGGATGTCTCCGTGGGCTTTCTTCAAAATAGTTATGGCTCCAATTACAGCAAGATTCACACCATGGTGAAAGGCGCTTCTCAATGGTTGAAGTTACCATCGGACTTGTACACGGATATTTCGAAGCACGCGCAAGACGAGAAGCAATCGGTCGACGAATGGGTGACAAAAACCTTGAAGGCCCTTTCGGATCTCATGAAATTGCCCGGAGCAAAAGGCAGAGGCGCCACTTACATTATCGATCAAAGCAGAAATTATTACGGCGATAAGAAGTAACTCTACCTAGAACATCCTAAAAGGAAGTGGGTACCTAAAGCTACCTAGAACATCCTAAAAGGAAGTGGGTACCTAAAGAAAGACGTGGACGGCGTGACGTTTTCCATCGTCCACCAACAAAATATCTTGCGATTCCATTCTCACACCGTCCAATTCGACATAGCGTTCGGAGTTGGAAGTTTGATTGGTCACGATGATGGAATAGGTAGACGTTCCCCGCTGATAGACCATTTCAAATCCTCGCCAGGCTTTTGGGATACAGGGACTTATCCTCAATCGATCCGCACGCAACTCGAAACCCAAGATTGATTCGAGACCTGCCCGGTACATCCAGCTCGCAGAGCCGGTGTACCAGGTCCAGCCGCCGCGACCGATATGAGGGAACATGCCGTAGACATCGGCTGCGACAACATAGGGCTCGACCTTGTATTTGTTTAAGCCAGCACGAGAGGAAGAATGATTGATGGGGTTGAGCAATCCATAGAGCTCGCCAGCGCGGTCTCCATCTCCCTGTTGAGCAAACGCCATTAATGTCCAAATAGCCGCGTGAGTGTATTGGCCGCCATTTTCACGTACGCCAGGGACGTAGCCTTTTATATAGCCAGGGTCAGTCGGGCTCTTATCAAATGGCGGGGTAAATAACTTTACCAGGCCCTCTCCCCGATCGATTAGAAATTGATCGACCGCCGCCATCGCATGCTTCGCTCTTTGTGGATTGCCGGCTCCCGAGAGTACGGCCCAGGATTGCGCGATGGAATCAATTCGGCATTCTTGGCTTGTCGCGGATCCTAGAGGAGTTCCATCGTCAAAATAGGCACGACGGTACCAATCGCCGTCCCAAGCATTCTCCTCAATCGCCTTTCTTAGCTTCTCCATGTGCGCACGGTAAACGCTAGCGCGATTTTTTTCAGACTCTCCCATTAGACCAATAAATTTTTCAAGTGTTGTGTGAAGAAACCAGGCGACCCAAACACTTTCCCCCTTACCCTCGTGGCCAACTCGGTTCATGCCGTCATTCCAGTCACCCGTGCCCATCAAGGGTAAACCATGACTTCCCACTTTCAGGCTGCGATCGAGCGCACGCACACAGTGCTCCAGGACCGTGGCTTTTTCCTTGGAAAGAGTAGGCTGAAGATAGGCGCTATCCAACGCAAGATCCAATGGTGGGCCTTCGATGAAGGGAACTAACTCGCGCAAAATGCTGTGATCTCCCGTTTTTTCGACGTAGAAACTCGTTACGAACGGGAGCCACAATAAATCGTCGGAGAAGTGAGTGCGCACTCCCCTTCCCGTGGGTGGATGCCACCAATGTTGGACGTCACCCTCTTCAAATTGCCTCGCAGCCGCTGTAAGAATTTGAGCTCTTGCGATCTGGGGTTTGGAGTACGTAAGCGCCATTACGTCTTGCAATTGATCTCTAAACCCATAGGCGCCACCAGATTGATAAAAGGCAGAACGTGCCCATACCCGACAGGAGAGAGTCTGGTAAAGGAGCCAACGATTCATCAGGGTGTTCATCGCAATATCCGGCGTTTTGATTTCGATCGTTCCCAGAACTTCGTCCCAGTACGCCGTAACTTGATTGAAAGCAGCTCTCACATTTGTTGTGCTATCGAATCGGCGGGTCAACTCGCGGGCCTCCTCGATGTGATTTACTTGGCCAAGCACAATTAAAACTTCGCGTTCTTCCCCTGGGGCTAGAGCGAACTTCTTTTGCAAAGCCGCGCACGGATCGAGGCCAGCACCCGAAAGACCCGATAATGACTCTCGACCTAATCCCGCAGGACGGGCAGGACTTCGGTTTCTACCGAGAAATGCCTTTCTATCGCAGGTAAAGCTCTCGGGAGTGCCACTCATGAAGCTGAATGCCAGTCGGTCGTGAAACTCATTGTTATATCGATTTCGTGCGAGAAGCATTCCAGAGTCAGGATCTCTTTCAGTCAAAACGTGCGCCGAAGAAAAATCGCGTTGAGAACCTAACACCCATTCGAGGTAACTAGTGACCGACAATTGGCGCGTAAAAGTGCTTGTGTTCTTAAGACGCAGATAGCTCAGCTTCACTTCCGCATCCAGTGGAACGAAGATCTGTAGCTCCGATGAGATCCCATGACTCGAGTGCTCGAATTGACTGTAACCTTGGCCGTGCTTGATAACGAAGGTTCCCTTCCCTCGAATCGGAAGTGGAGTGGGAGTCCAGTACTCGCCCGTCTCTTCGTCTCTAATATAGATCGCTTCGCTTATGGGATCGGTAACTGCATCGTTGGACCAAGCAGTTAGTCGGTTCTCGCGGCTATTTACAGACCAGGTATAGCCCGCGCCGGATTCGGAAATGATGAATCCGAAATCTTTTTCATTAGCAATAACGTTAATCCACGGGGCCGGCGTCCACTGCCCTTCGTTGAGCACCGTAACATAATGACGACCTCCCTCCGTAAAACCTCCAAGGCCATTGAAAAATTCCAGCGGCGCAATTATGGGTGCGATGGCCGGTTCCTGATGTTTTGCCCGCGTAGGGATCAGGGGATCGGGCAAAACCTCTTCGATAGATCGTCTTTTTATTTGTTCCTGCAGAGTCCCCTTTTCAGAATTTATGTCAACGCGGGCAACCGCCTTTAAGAGCGTAATATCCTCTTTTGGAATGATATCGGCTCGGCGGACGAACACTCCCCCCGGCTTGTCCACCAAGGCCTGGGAGCCGCTCATTCTGATCTGCTTTTGCATCTCCTCCTGTAGCGCCTGCAAGTAGCTCGGGGCTGTCTCGTTGAGTAGAACAAGATCGAAAGTAAGTCCCTTGAGCCGCAAGTACTCGTGTGCATGCAGTAACTCACGAACCATCCTCATATCTTTTTCGTTATTGATCCGGGCTAATACAATAGGGAGATCACCGCTGATTCCGTATGCCCACAGTCCCGCTTGAGTCTTGTTGTTCAGCGCTAGAGTGTGCGGACGTGCCCGCAGAGACGGATCGGAATAGATTACTCGCCCCGCCAAGCGCTGGAACGTATGGGCTTCGTCGCTCGAAATATTCATGTGGCGTAGTTGCACTCGAGATTTTGTCCAGGCGAGCTCCGTCCCGCGCGTGAAAATATGGATGTCGTGGTATTTATCGGCGAGGCGCAATGCCTCATCGCGAGACTGCGCCACCCCCGTGACGAAGCTCACTCGAGCTGTTTCTCCAGGATTGATGCGAATGGATTGCCTGAGTGAAAAAATGGGATCAAGAACGGAACCGACCGTGTCGGAAAGTGGGCGATCTTCGGTAATGACGAATGCGTTCGAAGGATTGCGGCCTCTTCCTAGGAATCGAGCCCTGTCCGTTTCGTATTGGACGGAGCCGACTGACTCCCCCTCGGTAACGACCCCGTGAAATCCCCAAATCTGCGCCTCGGCGTCGGATCGCTGTCGCCTGGTCGCAAGAAGAGTCTCCTCGACCGGCAGAAATTCGGTTTGAACGAAAAGATTGCTGAACGCTGGATGAGCGAGGTCATCTTGCGGTAATGCCAAAACAACTTCCATAAAACTCGTGACCTCGTACTCCCTTACATCGGGGGAGTTATTCGTCAAAGAGATGCGACGGATTTCGACATTATCTTCAGGCGAGACGATAATTTCGCTGTGGGTGATCGTTCGTCCGTCCCTGCGCAGAAACTCGACCTTATCCTCTGAGAAAGTTACCTCATATTTTCTCGGGGAAATTCCGGCTGGGTGGTAACTCGTCGACCAGACCAATCCAGTCGCACGGTTTCTTACATAAAAGTACTGCCCCCAATGATCTCGGGTGACATCTTCCCGCCAGCGGCTCACAGCGTAGGCACCGGAGCGCGAATACCCGGAGCCAGCAGTTGTGATCATGACCGAGTAGGTGCCATTGGAGAGCAGCTGCGTTCTAGGCGTCGGGAGATCGACGTCGGCGAAGACTCTGGGGTTCCAGTCCGTCGAAAAGCGCGTGCCCTGGTAGTGCACTTCCTCCGCCCTCGGTCGCGAAATAGTCACTCTCTGGGGAATGCGCTCCTGCAAAAGAAGCTGAGTTGCCTTTACCAAAGGCTCCGAATGAAAGCGCCTTTGCATGGGGTTGTCGTTCAAAAGATTGTTCATTGAAACCAGACTCATCCCTTGATGGTGCGCCATGAACGATCGCAGGATGAAGCTCTTCTGGTTTTTCGGGAGGCGCTCCGGTGTGTAGTCAATCGACTCGTAAAAGCCGTAACGGGAAAATGCGCCCTTCTCTTCCAGGTCTCGCAAGTTAGAAAGCGAACCCAAGGGATCGATAGGGGCGGCCAGCATCGTAGAGTAGGGGGAAACCACTAGATCGTCGCTCAAGCCACGCTTCAATCCCAGTCCAGGAATTCCGAAAGGGCCATACTGATAGATGAGCTGCAAATCGCGTGCATTAAAGCCAGCTTCAGAAACCCCCCACGGAACCCCTTGCTCTCTGCCATACTCGATTTGGCGGGACACGACAGCCTGATAAGTTTGATCGAGCAGTGTATCGGCGTAACGTCGCATCACCAGCAAAGGCATAAGGTACTCGAACATCGTGCCGGTCCACGAGATCAAAGAGCGACCACCTTTTACCGATGTCATCTGTCGACCGAGCTTGAACCAATGTTCTTGTGGAATATCGCCCTTGGCGATGGCCACGAAGCTCGTCAACCGTGACTCGGACGCCAGCAAATCATAGTAAGAATTATCGGGCCTGCCGTCACCGACGTTAAAACCAATGATGAAAAGCTTTCGCTGCTCATCGAATAAAAACTTAAAATCCATTGCAAGCGCCATCTCGTCGCATTTTTCAATAAGGTTTAATTGGCGATTGCGCAGGTCATCCGCGTTTTGCGTGGAGTCGTCCGACCAGGACGCAAGCTTCAAGAGATCGCGCTCGAATTCGTTCACTTGACGGAGTGCTGCATTTAGCCACACGCGGACTTCCCGAAAAGGCTGGTCCGTGGCTTCTACCAACAAAGCATTCAGGATATCGTCGATATCCATCAAATTTTTCTTTACCGTGTGCAGAGAGCTGTCGTAGGAGATCAACGATTCCCAGGGACTTGCCTTCACAATATCGAGAGTTTCCCTCACAGCTCTCTGAAATTGCTGAAGACTGACCACGCCCGCGCTATGCGCAACATTTTGAACTCGACTGGCCTCTACATTGAGTAGGTCCAGTGTATCGGCGAGGCCCTCTTGCGCTCGGGGATTGGTTGGAAAGTTATTTTCGCCAAGTTCGGAAATAGCCTGCTTGAGAGTGAGTAAATGCCCCGCCAGGTTTCCACTATCGACCGTGGAAACATACCGAGGCCTTAACGGCTCCAGAGTTTGCGTGTCATACCAGTTAAAGAAATGCCCGTGCTTGCGCTCGAGTTTTGCCAGAGTCGAAAACGTTTTTTCGATGGACTCGATGAATTCCAGAAGGCCTATATAGCCTAGGTCATAGGCGGAGCTCAAAGAAAGTAACTGCAATCCGATATTGGTGGGGGACGTGCGGTGGGCCACCACCGGTTGCGGCTCTTCTTGAAAGTTATCCGGGGCCAGATAGTTATCCTGCTTAGTAACGAAGGTCTCGAAGAAATGCCATGTGCGTCGGGCGTAGAATCGAAAAGCTGCGACTTCAGCGGCTCCCAATGGACGCCTACGTTTTGTTGGTCTTTGCTTAATCCAAACTTTCAGAAATGGATTGCCGAGCCATGCAACAAGAAAGGGAGCCGCGACACCAAAGGCCTCGGGCCTACGAAATAAAATGAGCAGACTTGCCAGCCCAGCAACGATCGGGCCGGGACCCAGAGTATTCCTCCAGGATCTTGATTTGATCTTGCCTTCCTCTTGCGTCTCTTGCGACTCCGAGAAGCTTTTCCATTCCAGAAGTTTTTTATGACTAACAAACGTACGATAAAAGACGCGAACGATTGCGTCGATTTGATTCCACGCCTGCTCAGCCATGAAGACTAGCATTAGGAAAATTTGTTGTGCCTGGACCGTGGCCCCAGCCCAACTGTGTCCGATGTGTCCGCGCCAGGATACGCCTTGGCGGTGATGGAAAATATTGTTAGTGACCGTAGCGTAAACGGGAAAGGCAAAGAGAATCACTATCATCAACGTCCAGATGAGGGGCGATCCTGGAAGCACGGTCCATGCTAGGAGCAACCAAAGGAGAGCTGCGGTTGGCTCGAGACTGCGGCGGAGGTTGTCCAAAATTTTCCACTTAGAAAAGAGAGAGAGCGTATTTTTGGCGAAAGCCGAGCGTGCGGTTGGAACATACGGAAATAGCCAGCGTGCGATTTGCCAATCGCCACGAATCCAACGGTGCTGTCTTCCCGAATAGGTCTCGTAGTCCGATGGGTAATCATCGAATAGTTCCACGTCGGAGACCAAGGCCGAGCGGGCAAAGCAACCCTCGAAGAGATCGTGACTCAAAAGGGTATTCTCAGGAGCCCGGGCCTCTAGCGAGGCCTCGAAGGCATCGACTACATACAGTGCCTTACCTGTGTAACTGCCCTCTCCAAATAGATCCTGATACACATCCGAACAGGCCGTAGTGTACGGATCGAGGCCTGTGCTTCCCGAGAAGAGATGAGCGAAGCGAGTACGGCTGGCGCTTACCAACGATACACTAGCTCGCGGCTGCAAGATGCCGTAACCACGAACCACTCGCCTCTTCTCCGTGCTGAATTCAGGTTGATTGAGCGGATGAAGGATCGTTCCTATGAGCTGATGGGCTGCCCCTCTCGGAAGCTGAGTGTCGGAATCTAGCGTGATCACGTACTTTATCTTCGACAGAAACTCAGGCTCAGCAGTTGGGTCGAGGAAAGTAGTGTCGGTGGCGCGTCTTAACAGACGATTCAGCTCGTGCAGCTTTCCGCGCTTTCGCTCGTAGCCCATCCACTTGCCTTCGCAAGCATTGAATTTCCGGTGCCTGTGGAAAAGGAAAAAACGCTTTTCATTTTTGGTCCCATATTTTTCATTGAGTACGTCGATACCTTTGCGGGCCATCTTCAACAGCGCCGCGTCCTCGGGTAGCCGTTCCTGGTCCGCATCGCTAAAGTCGCCCAAGAGAGCGAAGTAAATATAAGGATCTTGGTTCGCAAGATAGTGGACTTCCAGTCCTTCGAGAAGGACCTGAACGACACTCGCCTTCGAGAGAAGTGTCGGGACCACCACCATCGTCGCAGCCTCTTCAGGAATTCCTTCTTCCGTATCGAGCTTCGGCAGGGGTTTTGGCTTGAGAAGAAAGGCGACGCTGTGGTTGAGAATACTCAAGGCAAATTCGCTCGCAGGAATTAGCGCAAGCAAACAAAAAAGTAGACCTGCGAAAAAATCCCCCCCGGCATCCCTGAAATATTTCAGAACGGGCAACAAGAGCAGGAGTGTGAGTGCCGCGAGTGATACTAGGTAGACGAAAGTCGGGCGGCGCAGTACCCAGCGCGTAAGACGCTCCTCCAGGCGCGGCTGGTATTGAATGGACTTCTCGAAATCAACGCCGCCGTCTCCTATCAGGTAGTAGCCAACGTGAGACGACTTTTTGTGCTCGGCTTCCTTCGCGGCCTCAACGACACGTCGAACCACTTCGATCTCGCTCAACTTCGATCGCTTGGAGAGCCGCTCGACCGAATGCCGGTAGCGATCTCTCGTCGCAAAATCCATCAGCCCGTACATCCCGGCCGGGTCTTCGTCCAAGATTGGATCGACCAAGCTCACGCTTTCGACAAAATCACGCCAGTCGAGAGCGGACAAAAGTCGCATACTCGAGATGATATTGCCCACCGTTACCTGGGCCGTGGCCTGCCGTTTGTGCTCTAGTTGAGTGACCTGCTCGGTGTGGGTGTCGTGGTGCTCTGCAAGCTGTTTTTCGAGCCAATCGAAGGCAGGTAATATGTCCGGATCTTGATCGCGCAGGCGCTGAGTCAGCTGCACAATGAAAGCACGATCGAACTGACGAGGTTCTCCGACTTGAACCCGAAGGATCCTCAGCACGTCTTCAGTTTCGAGATCGGGCTGAACCGCTAGGGCTAAAAGCTCATCTGCTAGCGCATCCGCCTCGGCCCTCTTCTGCCTCGCGTTTACGATTCTTAGTGCCAGCGGAGTCAAGTGCTCAACGAGTGCGATACGCAGAGTGATCGCCGTGGCCCATAACTCACCGATGGTAAGAGGGGACTTACTTTGAAAAGAACGCAGGAAACGTTTTAGCGTCTCCACATCGAGTCGGCTGTCGGTGTGAGCGATAATTGCAAGCGCTACCGCGTACACCCGTGGGTACCCTTGTAACTCTCCCGAAATGAGCTTCGGAAGCTCATCGTAATAACCCTTCGGCAGGTCTTGTTTGATTTCCCGAAGCTGGTCTTCGACGATGTGAAAATTATCCACGAACCATTCGGCCGCAGGAGATACCTGCTCTTTGTCGCGGATAGCCTCTGTTAATTTCAGATAGGCCGAAAGCAGCTGTCGCCCATTCTCCTTGAGCTGCGGCAAGATGAATCGCCCACGCTTAGGGGTGGGACTGACGTTGAGCTCGCCTGCCAAGTACGCTGCATATTGCTCGAGCCGTTCGATACTGAAGAACTCATCGCGAATGGGATCTTCATTCAGCAAATCGGTGGAACGCCGTAAAATCTGCAAGAAGTTGGCGTAAGTACGGTTGGTTTCAGCACTCAGCATTGCTCGTTTAACTTACGTCGCAACTGCTGAAGATACGAGCTAATAGAATGGGTGAAGTTTTTTATCGGCAACGATTTTTATTACTTGTTCTTGATTCATCTTTCCATCCCGGAGCGCGACATACAGCTGCATCTCTAAGTTCGGTCTTAGGGCTTTCACTGCCTTGTGCTCCGGCCATAAATTGTCGGGTTGATTGGTTCCCCCAAGAGACAGTGGAATGAAGTGATCGATGGTGTAGTCCTTTCGCTCGGCTTTGGGAATTTCATACTCTTCGTAGATGCGCGTCTTTAGAGACGTGCTCACATTTCGCTCGCAATAGGGGATTTCTTCTTCGTATCGATACTCGAAGAAGTCTGCGTCTTCCTCCGTGCAAAGACTGCCCGAAGTGATGTCCTCTTCCGGCGTGAGAGGATAGGCTAATGCCCAGAACGGCACACAGAGGACGAACAGAAGAACAAGCTTCATATCTCCCCCAGTGGAATCAAAATTTAATCGGAATAAGACCTGCGTAAGACGAGAAGAGTGAATTATATCACTCTAGCCCTAAGATTCTAGGCGGATCCGCCTTACCTGTAGTAACCACCCCAGAAAGGTGCTGCGCTTTCCAAAGTATCCGCGCCAAAGGTTTCGATCTTCAAATCCTTCGTGATCCGCCAGGGCTGTTCTACATAGCCGGCATTGATTTTCAAAGGCACGCCACGCTTGATGATGGCTTGCGCCCAATCGGTATCGATCTGTTTTAGATCGGCATACTTAGTAAAGAGGGCTATCACCCCTTGAGCGTCTCGATTGGCCTTTAAGGTCTGGAGTTGCCCCAGAAGCTCGACCGCGACGGAATGAAAGAGATCATAATCTTTTACAGCTAGGACTTGATTCTCAACCGTAAGGGGGCTTTGCCCATCTTTCGCCTGCCAAACAATAGCGCCCTTTTCCAAAAGCAAATTAATAAAGACCTGATGCCCGCGCTGGTGGGGTTCCGTGAAAGTCCGAAGCTTGGAGAGCCTCCTAAGAAAATCCCCTATATAGAAATCGTACATCAAATTTCGCAAACGGATTAGGTCCGCTTTATCCTTGGCCATCCCAAGGTCGATCCATTTTTCATCCCCGGCAAAAACCAGAGCCGCTTGGTCGGCACGCTGTTCTTCGAGAGCTCCCGCTAATCCATTCGTGTCCTTACCTAATGCGCCGATAGGATCTATCTTCCCAGGGTATTTTTCTTCGTCATAAGTCCCCGAGCCGTGTCCGATGATCTCGTGCATGAGCACCAACATCTGCCAAACTTTATCCTGTTCTGCAGTCGCCTCATCCACTTTGTTAGCCGGCAAGTACTCTAGATTCGCCTCTTTTCGAATTGCTAGGAGCTGAGGATCGGAGGCAGTTCCCGGGAGGGGCAAACGAATGACATTCTTCGCTCCATAATCGCGACGAATATCGTCGTAATTGGGGAGGTTGTATCCTCCGGAACGGGCATCCGCAATTTCTTGAAAGTAATAGACCATAATTGCCGGCGGGGCATAATCCGCAGGAAATTTCTTTTTCCACTGCCCGTACGGCATATTGTCTTCAAAGTGCTGGGCACCCTTTGCCAAGTTTTGCGCGATCTTACTCACCTCGGGATCCACGACCTGTACGTAGGACTCCCAAGAACCGATGGAAGATTGCCAGTCATCGTATACTTCCACCCAGCCCATCATGAAGTCCACGGTAGAATCAGCGCGATCCTTCACCCATTCGATGTTGAAGTTTCGAAAATCTTGTTCGTCGCCAAAAGTGAAATAACGTACGAGCGCTTCAATTTGTTTCCGCTGGTGCTCCGTGCTCGAATAAATCTTAGCGAGGGAAAGCTCCGATACGACCGCGCGCAAGGTTTTTCCAACTACTCCCGGGGAAGAGATCGTCATGATATCGCAACCCAGACTATCCGAGCGGCGCACTACGCGGCAGTTGAGCTTCGGCACGAATCCGGCAGCGATTGCGTCCTTTACTTCCCGACTCGTAATTCCACGTTCGTAAATATTGCCGCCGGCATCCTTCAGATCGTCACTTTCATCCTCTGGGGATCTTTGCAGCTCGAAATCGGGGTTCGTTAGGAGTTGGGTGATCTCAAAGGCCGAGTCGATTGTTTCTGGCGCATAAATACGAATCAGCTCGAGAACCAATTGCGGCGTAACTTGAGACAATACAAATTTGCGGTTCGCATTAGTATAAGGACCGCCTTGGTTTAGAAAGGAGGCGCAATAGGTGAGGTATTCCTTGAAACCTGGCTCTCCCAAAAGTTGCAGAGTCTCTCCAATATTTTCCGCAGCGAGAGACTTCACCATAAAATCGCGAATAGCGAGAGAGTGCCGGTGGCTTTGATAAAAAATAAATGTACGGCCAAGACTTGCCGCTCGGCCGAGGTGATACGCAAGTTTCTTTTGTTTTTCGGTTAGGTTCTCCCACACCTTATTCAGAGGCTGGGAGCTATCCACTCGGAGCCCCTTAGGAAGAGCAGCCGGAGTCTTAGCGACGCCGTAAGATACAGCAGTAAAAACAACGAAAAAGACCGAAAACCATCTCAAGTTCTTCATCACTTTTCTCTACCATGATGGATTTATGCCGTACATGCCTTCATTGAAAACAGTTATAAGACTCAGACTTTACAGAAGATCCGATAGGTCCGATCCGGTAGAACGATCTTCGGATGGCTGACCTTTGCGGAAAATGCGGCAGAAAGAAGTGCCTCGTAAAGAGGCTCTATTTCCTTCGATTCGCAAAATGCTTCCCTCCGTAAGTCCAACCACTACTGTGTCGTTCATCTCGTGAAACTCACGCAGGCGATCATCACGAGTTTCCCCTCCATATTTAGTAAGTCCCGCAGGCGACTCGTAGTGCACAGCGCCTGTAAAATAGTGGGGATTGATCTGAAAAGGGATGAAACCTAGTGCACCCAAGGAAGGAGGGTAGGTAATCGGCATATCGTTTGTCGTTTTCATCGTCGGGCAGGCCATATTGGTGCCGGCACTAATTCCAAGGTAAGGTATTCCCGCCCGTACACGCTCTTGAATCGCGCCAAGCAAGTTGAGGCGATAAAGATCCGCCAATAATCGGAAGGAATTTCCTCCGCCGACAAAAATGCATTCTGCTTTGACGATTTCCGCTAGCAGGTTTTTTGCTTCGTGCAACCCTTCCACTTTTCTACCCGCCGCGAGATCCAGCTCCGCCACCCTTTTCATGTACGCCGTGTAATCCCCGCCTGCATAAGGTAAGAAAGTGACCCTTGAAATCGCGCCGAGAAAGTCGTTCAGCTCGTTTTTCCATGCTTCCCGACGCTCTGGAGTAATAAGGCCCCCACTTCCTAAGAGTAAGCGCATTGAAGTAAGGTGGTGGCGGGAGAAAGTGAAGTCAACACATAGGTATTCTTAGCGGTGCAAATTCCTCCACTCCCGCTCTAACGATTCCCGATCATCAGGATGCGCAAGTAGAATGAGACTCTTCGCACGCTCGCTAAGTGTTTTTCCGTAGAGATCCGCAATTCCGTATTCCGTTACTACATAATGAACGTGAGCTCGCGTGGTAACAACGCCCGCGCCAGGAATAAGTTGGGAGACAAGGCGTGATTTCCCCTTTTTGGTTCGCGCGGTAATGGCGATGATAGGTTTTCCCCCTTCTGATAGTGAAGCACCACGAATGAAATCCATCTGGCCGCCCACGCCGGAAATGATGGCGTGCCCAATCGAATCGGCACAGACCTGTCCGGTGAGATCCACTTCGACGGCTGAATTAATAGCCACAACTTTAGGATTTCTAGAAATGACCTCGGGTGAGTTTACGTATCCCGCATCGAGTTGGATGACAGAAGTATTGTCATGAATGAAATCGTAGGTAGCTCGGGAGCCTATTATAAAACTCGAAACCGATCGCCCTGGATGCACACGCTTTTTGGAATTATCGACCACACCGGACTCAATCAAAGCCCGCATCCCGTCCGACCAGGTTTCTGTGTGTACGCCCAAATGGCGGTGTCCCGACAAGGCCGATAAAACCGCGTTTGGAAGTGTGCCGACTCCCACCTGAAGCGTGGCCCCCTCCTCTACCAAGGAAGCCACATGCCGCCCGATCTTGATTTCCGCTTCGTTCGGCAAAGCATCCACACGTTCCGGAAGAATGTCCTCGCAATCTACAAAACAATCGATTTCATCGAAAGCAAGAATTCCATCCCCGTGCACCCGGGGCATGTGAGGATTCACCTGAGCAATGATCGTGGATGCCGATTCCACAGCAGCTTTTGCGATATCTACACTTACCCCCAAGGAGCAAAGACCATGAGAGTCGGGAGGAGAAACGTGAATCAACGCTACATCGATCGGGCGCTTGCGGGATCGAAAGAGTTGGGGGACTTCGGAGAGAAAGCAGGGAAGATAATCCACCCGATCGTAATCCATTTTCTTCCGTAGATTTGAGCCGACAAAGAGGCTCGCGATACGAAAAGAGCTCCGATACGCCTCGTCGGAATACCCTATTTCGCCTTCCGTATGAAGGTGAATGAGCTCCACATTCTTTAGCCTGGAAGCATGGGACAATAAGCCTCGAATTAACGTATGTGGCGTGGCGGCACCCCCCTGAACAAATACTCTTTGCTCAGATTGAACCCGCTGCAACGCCTCCTCGGCGGAGACTCCCATCTGTTTTGTGAACTCCATACCGTACTTTCACCTAACCGACGGAAAAGGGGAAATATTTTCTAGCCTAACTCCCTCGACAGATGCATGCGCACTTTCTAAAGTGGTGGGCTATGGAAGTGCATGGATTAGACACAATCTTACGCGATCACCCTTTCTTCAAAGGCCTCCCCGAATCTTTCTTAAAAACAGTCACCGGTTGCGCGAAGACGGTGCGTTTTAAGGAGGGGGAATTTCTATTTCGTGAAAAGGGAAGCGCGAACGAATTCTATTTACTGCGAGAGGGGCAAATTGTCCTCGAAGTAAACTCTCCTAAATTCGGCCCTCTTCCGATTCAAACGCTCCACGAAGGCGAAGTAGTGGGTTGGGCGTGGCTCTTTCCACCCTACGAATGGTATTTCGATGCCCGAGTACAAAAGCCTCTCAGGGCCATCTCCATAGATGGTGCTTGCCTTCGAACCAAATGCGAAAAAGATCCCGCACTCGGGTATGAGCTCATGAAGCGTTTTGCCGGCATCATGATTCGCAACATGCAATCCACTCGGCTGCAATATCTCGACGCCGTCGAAGAATGCAGGGAACGGCATGGCTAAAGACTTCCAACGCCTCGAAATCAAGCGATCCGACTTCAGGAATCTTTTTGAGATCCTTAAGGATAGAGGTTTTTCAATCATCGGACCGACCGTGCACGAAGGCGTAATCATTTATGACGAGCTAAAAAGCGTCGACGATTTGCCCATCGGTTGGACGGATGTTCAGGAACCCGGAAAATACCGCTTGGAAAAGCGTGGCGATGAAGCACTCTTTGGATTTACTGTAGGACCCCATTCTTGGAAAAAGTATCTCTTTCCTCCCGAGCGGCGGCTTTGGCAGGCCAATCGACAGGGAAGGTCTATCGATATCACGAGTGAGCCGTTGCCGAAGACGAAGTATGCCTTCCTGGGCGTTCGCGCCTGCGAGCTTCATGCGCTCCTTATTCAAGATAAGGTATTTTTAGAAGGGGATTCGACGGATCCCTATTACGCGCAGATTCGAAAGAATAGCTTGGTCATTGGAATCCATTGCGGGCAATCCGGAAACACCTGTTTCTGCGTCTCCATGAACACAGGTCCGCGAGTTTCATTAGGCTACGATCTCGTCCTCACGGAAGTGCTGACCTCTTCTTCGCATAGTTTTTATCTCGAAGCGGGCAGCGAAAAAGGAAGCACGATTACCAAAGCCTTGAAAGCTCCTCTCGCGCCCAGGCTTTCAGATAAGACAATTGACGATATTGTCCAAAATGCCGTGGCGGGAATGAAGCGAAGCCTCAATACCGATGGCATCAAGCAATTGCTTTATACCAATATGGCTAATCCTAGATGGGAGGAAGTCGCGCAAAAGTGTCTTTCCTGCGCCAACTGCACGATGGCATGCCCCACCTGCTTCTGCAGTACGGTGGAAGAGACTAGCGATCTCAGCGGCGATCATGCCGAGAGATGGAAGAAGTGGGATTCCTGTTTTACATCGGATTTTTCTTACGTCCACGGCGGTTCGGTTCGAACATCGACGATGTCCCGGTACCGGCAGTGGATGACCCACAAGCTCGCCTCCTGGCAGGATCAATTTGATACCTCGGGTTGCGTGGGATGTGGCCGGTGTATCACCTGGTGTCCGGTCGGAATTGATATCACCGAAGAGGCGAATGCCATCCGCCTAAACCCTGTGGCGGAGAGGTAGCAGTGCCACCTCGGGAGCCCATGCAACCTGAATTTTGTCGCATCAAGAAACGATCGCAGGAGTCGGATGATGTGTTTACACTCGAATTAGACCTACCCAGAAAATCAGCGAAAGCACGATTTGTTCCCGGTCAATTTAATATGCTCTATGCCTTTGGTATAGGAGAAGTGGCTATTTCGATTAGCGGGAATCCGCACGACAAAAGGCGTTGGGTCCATACCATTCGCTCCGTGGGCGCCACCACTCATGCTATTTCTAAATTGAAGGTAGGCGATCCCCTGGGGGTTCGGGGTCCTTACGGTACGGGATGGCCCATTGAAGAAGCGAAGGGCTCCGATATTATTTTTGTCGCGGGCGGCCTGGGCCTAGCTCCGCTTCGCCCCGCTATTCATCACGTGAAAGAGCATCGAAAGAAATACGGCAGCATCACAGTTCTTTACGGAGCGCGATCCTATCGCGACTTACTTTTTCAAAAAGAGATCCCTCAGTGGAGGAAGGCTGGAATTGATGTATTCGTTGCCCTAAGCCAGGCGGATCGGAAATGGAAGGGAACGGTAGGACACATTACGAGACTCCTCGAACGAATCAATATTTTCCCTGAAAAGACCTCCGCCTTTCTCTGTGGGCCTGAAATTATGATGCGCTTCGGAACCAGCGGACTGGAACAGCGGGGTGTTTCGGCTTCACGAATGTTTCTATCCATGGAGAGGAACATGAAATGTGCGATAGGATTTTGCGGGCACTGCCAGCTTGGACCTGCTTTTATCTGTAAGGATGGCCCCGTTTTGTCCTATGAAAAATTGGAGCCCTTGATGCGGGTGCGCGAGCTATGAAAAGGCGTAAACCAAAACTCGCTGTTTGGAAATTTGCCTCCTGTGATGGCTGCCAGCTCACTTTGCTCGATTGCGAAGATCATTTGCTTGCCGTTGCACAGGAAATAGAAATCGCCAATTTTCCGGAAGCGTCTAGAGCCGTGGTAGCGGGGCCTTACGATCTATCACTCGTCGAAGGGTCTATCACCACCCCGCACGACAAAGAGAGAATCCACGAGATTCGAAAGCAGTCCAAGTTTCTCATCACGATTGGCGCATGTGCCACCTCAGGCGGCATTCAGGCATTACGCAATTTCAAGGACGTAAAGGAGTTCACTTCGATCGTTTACGCGAAACCTGAGTACATCAGTACCCTGGCGACTTCCACCGCCATTTCCGATCACATTAAAGTCGATTTCGAATTGCGGGGCTGCCCCATCGATAAAAAGCAACTCATCGAAGTCATCACGGCCTATCTTTGGCACCGAAAGCCGCAAGTTGTGGCCGATTCCGTGTGCATCGAGTGCAAACGAAAAGGGAATGTCTGTGTCATGGTGGCCCACGGAACGCCTTGCTTAGGGCCCGTGACCCACGCCGGGTGCAACGCTCTTTGCCCTACTTACGATCGCGGTTGTTACGCATGCTTTGGGCCGAAGGAAAACAGTAATCCCGAATCTCTTGCTCGACACCTTCAAAAGGAATTTCGCATTCCCACTCCCGAGGCGATACGTGCTTTAAGATCCTTTAATTGCTGGGCGGAGCCCTTTCGAAAAGCAAGTCAGGGACTGGAATCGCCATGAGCAAGAAAATTATCGAAGTAAAATACTTGGCGCGAGTGGAGGGGGAAGGCGGCCTTCGAATCTCTATAGAGAACAAAAAAATCAAAGATCTCGAGCTTCGGATTTTCGAGCCACCGCGATTCTTCGAAGCGTTTTTGCAAGGGCGTTCTTTCAACGAAGCGCCCGATATCACCTCGCGTATTTGCGGAATCTGTCCCGTCGCCTATCAGACGAGTGCCGCAAGTGCCATCGAAGATGCCTGTCAGTTTTCGATCAGTGAATCCACGCGGACTTTGCGTCGCCTTCTCTATCTGGGCGAGTGGATCGAAAGCCATTCACTTCACATGTACATGCTGCACGCGCCGGATTTTCTTGGGTACGAGAGCGGCATACACATGGCGAAGGACTATCCGAAGGAAGTGAAACAGGGGTTAGAGCTCAAAAAAATTGGGAATGAGCTTATGTCGCTGGTGGGAGGAAGAGAAATCCATCCCATTAATATGAAAGTGGGTGGCTTTTATCGCTTTCCCAGGAAGAGGGAATTGGAGAATTTTCTCCCCCGACTAGAAAAGGCGCAAGAACTAGCCGAAAAAACGGTGAAGCTCGTGAGCACCTTTCCCTTTCCGGACTTCACGCGGGATTATGAGTATGTCTCCCTACGATCCCCGCATAACGAGTATCCTGTCGAGGGTGGAAGGGTGGTTTCTAATCGTGGACTCGACATTGATGTCTCAGACTATGAAAAGCACTTTGAAGAGATCCATGTGCCGCATTCGACGGCACTACATTCCGTACACAAGGGATTCGGTTCCTACCATGTCGGCCCCTTGGCTCGGCTCGCGTTGAATTTCGATAGATTGACTCCGAAGGCCCGCGAGCTCGCGGAAAAAGTAGGGTGGAATCCGAAAAATCAAAATCCCTTCCGCAGTATCGTAGCCCGTGCGATTGAGGTGCTCTACGCTTGCGAGGAAGGAATCCGACTCGCTGGGGCGTACGTTGAACCTAGCTCTGAAATGAAGGCAAGAGTCGTGCAGGCAAGGCCCGCAACGGGGATGGGAATCTCGGAAGCCCCGCGGGGAATACTCTACCATCGGTACCGCTTGAACGCGGACGGAACGATCGCGGAAGCCAAGATCACGCCACCTACTTCACAGAATCAAAGCTGCATCGAGACCGACCTCCGGGAATTGGTGAGCGCTCGCATGTCGTGGGGCAAAGACAAGATCACGCGCCTTTGCGAGCAAGCCATTCGTAACTATGATCCTTGTATCTCTTGTTCCACCCATTTCTTAAAGGTGACTTGGGAGGAAAAACAATGACTCTAGTCATAGGCGTTGGAAACACACTACGATCGGATGATGGACTTGGGGTAAGAGTCGCCGAAGAGATTCAAAAGCTTAAATTGAAGGATGTCGAAGTCCTTACTTCCCGAGGGGAAAATATCGATCTTTTGACACTCTGGAAAGGGTATCGGCGCGTTGTAATACTGGATGCGATGGAATCGCATTCCAAGGAGCCGGTGAAAGTATTTTTTGCTCATGCGGAGCCGTTGCCTGCGGCTTTCGAAAAGACATCCACTCACGGCATGGGTCCACTCGAGTGCATTGAGCTGGCCCGCGCATTGGGAGAACTTCCTCCCTATCTTGCGGTAATCGGTATCGCCGGGAAAAACTTTGAAATCGGAGAAAGCTTGACGGAGAAAGCTACCCAAGCGATTCCCAAAGCAATTCAAATATTTTCTACTCTCCTCGGAGGCACCCATGCATGAAGCCCATTTGATTACCGATCTGATTAAGAAAGTCGAAGCAATCGCGTCCGAAAACGGAGTTAAAAAAGTGACCAAAATCAAAGTGAAGTTAGGGGCACTCTCACATTTTACCCCCGAACACTTTCAGGAACATTTTGATTTTGCCTCTCCCGGGACTTTGGCAGCTGGCGCAGCCCTTGAGATGACTCTTTCGCCAGACATGGAAGATCCCGAAGCACAAAACGTTTACTTGGAAAGTATCGAGGTAGAAGAGTAAATGCAGCGACGACGGCTGGAAATCTCCGGTGACGTACAGGGTCGCGGCTTTCGCCCGTTATTTTATCGGCTAGCGAAAAGACATGCCCTTTCGGGTTGGGTAAAGAACGCCCAACATCAAGTGCTCGTCGAAGTGCAGGGGGAAATCAATTCGCTCGAGAACTTTGAAATGCAAGCCCGTGAGCTCTTTTCTCAAGGCGCTGAAATTACTTCCTCCCCTCGCCCGGTAGAGGCTTCGACAAATGCTTTTTCGATTACTTCATCGGAAACGGGCTTTTCTCGAATTGGGGATCTGCCCGTAGATATTGCCACCTGCCCCGAGTGCCTAGATGAACTGAACGACCCGGCGAATCGCAGGTTCCATTACCCATTTATCAACTGTGCAGCGTGCGGGCCTAGATATTCGATCACCGAAGCGATGCCCTACGATCGGGTGCGAACTTCCATGAGTGACTTTCCCTTGTGCTCGAGTTGCCTGTCCGAGTATGAAAATGAGAGCGATCGCCGTTTTCACGCCGAGACAATCTCCTGTTGGGACTGTGGTCCTACACTTGAGTTATGGGACAAAGAAAGTTGCAGCTTGAGTAAGAAAGCGGGAGCCTTGACTCAAGCTGTAGAGTTGCTCGAGGCCGGCAAGATCATTGCCGTAAAGGGCGTGGGGGGCTTTCACCTTATGGTGGACCCAGAGAATAGAGCCTCAGTGGAAAACCTCAGACAAAGAAAAACACGACCGCACAAGCCGTTCGCTGTTCTCTTTCCCAACCTGAGTTCGTTAATGGAAGTCACTCACGCTTCAGACGATGAAAAAAGAGAACTCTTATCTTCGGCCGCCCCGATCGTCCTATTGAATGCCAAGTCCGAGGGAAAACTCGCCTCAGCCATGGTGCCCGGCGGAAATTTGATCGGAGCTTTTCTTCCCTCTAATTCCCTTCACCATTTGCTTTGCGCCAGATTTTCTCGCCCCCTCATCGCCACGAGCGCAAATCGAAAGGGAGAGCCACTGTGTTTTGATGAGCGGAGCGCGGTGAAGCAATTGAATGGAATTGCTGATTACTTTTTGGTTCATAATCGATCCATTCTTCGTCCTGTAGATGATTCCATCTTGCGCTGGATGGGAAGCCATCGGACACTTTTGCGAAGAGCACGCGGCTATTCATCCCGAATTTCAAATCTCGAAAGCAAGGAAGCGCACTTTGGAGCCGGGAGTTTTCTAAAAAATACCTGCGCCTGGACAGAAAAAGGCTCTCTTTTCTTGAGTCCGCATTTAGGCGACATGGAGCATCCTGAGACCCATCGACTTTGGAACAGACGCTACGAAGAAACATTCAACGGTGAGGAGAACACAGTAGTACTCGATCTTCACCCCGATTATCCCGGTCATTCTCTTAAAAATAAACAGATTCGAGTCCAGCATCACAAGGCCCATGTCCTATCGGGTATGGTCGACCAACGCCTCTCGCCGCCTTTTTTAGGAGTAGCATGGGACGGTTCCGGGCTCGGCGATGATGGCAAGCTCTGGGGCGGTGAATTTTTTGAAGTGGAGCGAGGAAACATAGATCGAGTTGCAAGCTTTCGACCTTTTCCGCTTTTAGGGGGCGAAAGAGCAGTGCGCGATCCCCGTAGAGTGGCTCTTAGTCTTTTATGGGAATCGGAAGTTCCTTCCCCGCAACTTGAATACTCTGAACGAGAATTAGATGTACTGCGGGGAATGTTTGATAAACAAATTCAGAGCCCTCTCTGTAGCAGTGTCGGAAGAATATTCGATGGTCTGGCGGCAATTACGGGGATCTCTCTGCAAAATTCGTTTGAAGGGCATGCGGCGAGCTTGGTCGAAGCAAAAGGTTCTCGCTGGCACGAGCAGGAGGAGCCCTATGTTTTTCTTCAAGAAGAACAACTTTTGGATTGGCGCCCCATGATTCGCGAGATCTCGCGCGAAGTGATCCATGGGATTGCGATAGAAAGAATCTGCTATCGCTTTCACTTGACCCTAGCCGACATGATCGTGGCGATAGCCCGCCAGCATAACCAAAGAAGAGTCCTTCTCACGGGCGGCTGTTTTCAAAACGCAGTACTCACCCGATTGGCAGTGCAGCGGCTGGAAGAAAATGGGATCACCCCTTACTGGCATAGCGAAATCCCGCCCAACGACGGTGGGCTTTCCGTAGGTCAGGTCATAGCGGGACTGGAGGGACTATGTGTCTAGCAATTCCTGGAAAAATCTTAAATCTCGACGACAATGCTCCCCCGTTCCGCGTGGGAAAAGTGGAGTTTGGCGAATTGGTTAAGGAGATCAATTTGTCTTTCGTTCCTGAGGCAAAAATCGGGGATTACATCATTGCCCACGTTGGCGTTGCGATTCAGCTTATCGATCAGGGGGAAGCCCGGCGCACCTTACAGCTCATCGAAGAGGCGATGAAGTGAAATACGTCGACGAATTTCGAGACAAAGATCGTGTAGCAGGTTTAGCTTCCACCATCGCGAGAGAGGCTCGACACCCCTGGCGCCTCATGGAAGTCTGCGGCGGGCAGACGCACTCCATTATGAAATATGGGATTGGGGAACTACTTCCCGAGAACGTGGAACTTTTGCACGGTCCTGGTTGTCCCGTTTGCGTTACTCCCATTGCCTGGATAGACAAGGCGATTGAGATTGGACAGTTACCAAACACCATTCTCGCTTCCTTCGGGGATATGTTGCGGGTTCCCGGCTCCCGCACGGATCTTTTGCAAGCAAAGGCGAAGGGGGGCGATATTCGTATCGTCTATTCTCCCTTGGATGTTTTAGCGATTGCGCAAAGTAATCCTGATATCGAAGTAGTTTTTTTCAGCGTGGGGTTTGAAACCACGGCACCCGCGACAGCAGCCCTTTTACTCCAAGCCAAATTAAAGAAAATTCCCAACCTTTCCTTGCTGGTTTGCCACGTGCTTGTCCCTCCCGCACTGAGAGCTTTATTGGATTCCGCGGATTGCCGCGTGGATGGATTCTTAGCGGCGGGCCATGTTTGTACCGTCATGGGCTATGAAGAGTATCTGCCGATTGCGGCCCGCTACCAGGTTCCCATTGTGGTCACGGGGTTTGAACCGGTGGATATTTTGGAAGGAATTTTATCTTGTGTTCGGCAATTGGAAACTGGACGCTTTGAGGTAGAAAACCAGTATGCCCGAGCCGTACGCAAAGAGGGAAACACCCACGCTCTTTCATTAATGAAGGAGGTCTTTCAGTCCACAAACCGCTCGTGGCGGGGCATGGGCGAAATTGCGGAAAGTGGTCTTTCTCTGCAACCGGCCTACGCAATGTTCGATGCGGAAAAGCGATTCGGGCCCGTCTTGCCTTTTGACGAAGTCTCCTCGGGCTGTATCAGCGGTCTTGTTTTACAGGGAGTAAAAAAGCCGCCCGAATGCCAGGAGTTCGGGAAAAAGTGTCGCCCCGAAAATCCCCTTGGAGCGCCCATGGTTTCGACAGAAGGGGCTTGTTCCGCCTATTTCCGCTATCAAAAAAGAGAGAGTCTCCATGGATGAATTTCTCTGTCCCCTCCCTTTTGGTTCCCCCTCTCACATCGTCATGGGGCACGGTGCGGGCGGGCGAATGACACAAACTCTTATTCGAGAGATTTTTTTGAGAGCCCTTGGAAACCCGAACGAAGAAGGACATGACTCCGAGGTATTTTCTCCAGAATCCTCTCGCCTTGCCATTACGACGGATGGGTTTGTGGTGCGGCCATTGTTCTTTCCAGGTGGGGACATCGGTTCCTTGGCTGTTTTCGGAACGATAAACGACTTAGCCATGAGCGGAGCAGTGCCTCGTCACCTTACCGCGAGTTTTATTCTCGAAGAGGGACTTCCCCTAGAGACTTTGAGCAAAATTGTTTTTTCGATGAAGCGCGCGCTTGAAACGACGGGCGCACGTCTCATCGCCGGAGACACTAAGGTGGTCGAGAAAGGAAAAGGAGATGGGTTATATCTTTCCATGAGCGGTGTCGGCGAGATTCATCATTCTTTAAAAATCGCAGCGAGCTCAATTCAGGCGCGGGATTGCATTTTGATTACGGGGGATGTGGGACGCCATGGAATTGCCGTGATGAACGCACGTGAGAAACTTTTTCCTGAGACTGAAATCCTTTCAGATTGCGCAGCCCTCTCGGCACCTGTTCAAGCCCTCATTCAAGCGGGCGTTGAGGTACATTGCTTGAGAGATCTCACTCGGGGGGGATTAGCCACAGCACTTGTGGAACTGGCGGAGGCGAGCGGATATGAGTTCGCGATTGAGGAAGAAAGGATAGTAGTCGCCTCCCAGGTCCGTTCGGCTTGCGAACTCTTAGGCCTCGATCCCTGTTATGTCGCGAATGAAGGGCGCTTTATCGCTATCCTTCCCGAGCAACAAGCGGAGCAGGCTCTTTGGACTCTAAGAGAATTCGAAGTCACTCGTGGGGCGACAGTCATCGGCCGCGTGCAAAATCGTCGTACCCATTCTGTGGTGCTAAAAACCGCCTATGGAACCGAGAGAATGTTGGATCGCCTAAGCGGCGATATGCTGCCTCGGATTTGTTAATCCTTTACTTCAGCCCGAGTATATTTCCGTTTTCGTCCACCGAAATATTCCAGGCTGATGGGTTTGGCGGAAGGCCTGGCATCGTTAGAATCGTCCCACTCAATGCATAGAGGAAACCCGCCCCGGCGTACGGTCCAATTTCTCGAATGGGAAAGATGAAATCTCTTGGACGTCCCAGAAGCTCCGGATCATGTGAAAATGAATATTGTGTCTTCGCAATACATACCGGCAAACTTCCCATTCCTAACCGAGTAAGCTCCGCCACCTGCTCCTGGGCTTTTGAGCTCAGTTCAATTCCTCTTGCCCCGTAAATTTTTACCGCCAATTTATTGAGTTTTTCTTCGATGATATCTTCGAGGTCGTAGAGGGCTCTTGCGACACTTTTCTTTTCACTGGCCTTTGCCACTGCCTCCGCCAGCGCCACGGAGCCAGCCCCACCCTCGGTAAAGCCTTTACACAGGGCAACGCCTTCGACACCGTTTTGCATTGCGATGTCACGAATAGCCTGAAGCTCTTCCTCGGTGTCGGTTGGAAATTGATTGATCGCTACCACGATCGGAACTCCAAACTGCTTCAGATTTTCAATGTGCCCGATAAGATTCACGGAGCCATTTTTCACGGCTTCTAAATCCGGCTCATTCAGATGGGCCATAAGATGCGCTGTCGAAGATTTCGTTCCGAATTTTCCGCTATGCCATTTTAGCGCGCGAACCGTGCAAACCAATACTTCGACGTTTGGGCTCAACCCGGATTGGCGGCACTTGATATGAAAAAACTTCTCAGCTCCGCAATCCGATCCAAAACCGCTCTCGGTAACCACGTAGTCGACAAGGGTGAGAGCAAGACGATCGGCAACCACGGAACTATTCCCCTGTCCTATGTTAGCAAAAGGACCAGCATGCAAAAGCGCCGGCGTTCCCTCGATGGTTTGGACGAGATTTGGACGGAAAGCATCGCGCATGACTGCGGCAATGGCACCACTTGCGCGAATGTCCTTTGCGCTCACGGGCACGCCGTCGGGAGTTTTCCCCACCTGGATTTTCTCGAGTCTTTGAATCAGATCTGGAAAGGATTTAGCCAGCGCAAGAATGGCCATGATTTCACTTGCCGCCGTGAGGTCGAACCCCGTTTCGCGGCGGGGCCCGTGGAAGCCTCCATCGAGTCCTACTTCGATATGGGAAAGTGCTTTATCACTGACATCCATGGCGCGTCGCCAGGAAATGGATCCCATTTCTATCGGGGGAGTTAGCTTTCTTTTGACGTGATTATCGATCAAGGCGGCAAGAAGATTATTTGCCGCCGTCACCGCGTGAAGATCGCCCGTAAAATGTAAATTCAAATCCTCCAATGGAACCAACGATGCTTTTCCTCCCCCGGCTCCCCCACCCTTAACTCCAAATACGGGAGCCATCGAGGGCTGGCGTAAAGCCACGATGGAGGAACGGCCCGTTTTCCACAGCCCCATCGACAAAGAAATCGAGGTCACTGTCTTTCCCTCGCCAAAGGGAGTGGGCGAGATGGCCGTGACATTGATATATTTTGCGCCTGCTCGAGGCGGAGGCAACCGAGACAAAAATTCTAGCGTGAATTTACCGCGGTGCCAGCCATACGGCTCCACAGCATCGGGGCCTAATCCAAGCTTACGAGTGAGCTCTTCAATACGAAGCACTGGAACCTGATTTCGTTATAATTTTTAGATTCACGGTAAGAGTATCTCAATTAGTTCCCTGGAAGTCAGCGCTTTAGGTGTTTACAGTTGCTAAGTGAAAGACCCTCCCTGACGCTTAGGCGTTTCTGGGCACGTTATGCTGAATGCATGAAACACATATTTCTCTTTCACACCATTCTTTCATCAGCCACGATATTCGCTACGAACGGTTTACAATCCCATTTCGAGTGCAAAGCCCAAGGTGGCTCGGGCAATCGTCCTTATTACTTGCAAGTGGTGGGGGACGGCACCTCTTTTAAGGACTACAGCCAAACCCCGAAGGGTCTTCTCGGGCAAAATCCGATGGGCTCGCTTGAAGAATGCCAGAGAGCCGTCGAAGCTTCAAACGCCGAGTTCGGCGTGATCTGTAGTCGCACCGGTTTGGATGGATGGAAACCCACAATTTACACGGGAACGGTTCCGGGACGACCCGACTTTGGTTATCTCGGCGGATCTTCCATCATGAAGTTCGAGGACTGTTTGAAGGCGACGAAGTATTCAAGCCAAGAAGGGGTCTGCTTCTGGGGAGGCTCCGAATGGTACGTGTCTCCCATCGACAAGGAGGGCGTGACGATGGGTCCGTATTCCTCAATCGATGAATGCGTTACTCACACTTTTTAGGGTACCTAAGGGAGGTTTTCTCGGAATTTGGCGGTTAAGACTTGGCGGGCACTGACGATGGTTTCTTTGGCGGCGCCGCGGGAGCTGGTGATTTGCTGTTCGACCAGCTCGCGGCGCTTTTGCGGCAACGCATTTAAGAAAACTTTCACTGCTTCTCCATCACATGAGACCATGGCCAAGCTCAAGAGTTCGTTGTCGACGTCGTTGAATACCTTTTCCGAGATCTCCACGCCCAGCTGAGCGGCATCCTCGAGCTTGAATTTCAACTTTTTCAATTGAGGCAGCATATCGGACTGGGTCTTCTCGAGAGTTTCGACAAGCTTATCCTGCTCCTTCGACTCGCCAACCACCTGGCCCCAAAAGGCGGAGTCTTCCGAACCAAGTGCAAAAAAATGATTGGGAAGATGCCGTATCGAGCTTCTCACCTGAGCTTCAATCGAAGCGATTTCCGAAAAGGCTGATGATTTCAAAGCGGGAACATGGGAGAGAATTTCCAGTTGCTTCTCTTTCGGGAAATTATCCAAAATAGTGGCTGCCTGCCCCGGCTTCATGAATCGAAGCATAAGGCATACTGTCTTCGAATCTTCGTGTTGAGCAAGCGCGGCGAGTTGCTCGTCCGTAAGATAGGTAAGAAAGCCGAAGAGTTGCTTGTCCTGCCAATTGCTCATCTCGACGAATTCCTCGAAATTCTTCTCATGCCAGAGAATGCGATCCCGTTTTACCTCTTCACTCACCCCAGCTTGCGCCTTTGGAATCCCCAAGCCGAGTCTCTCGAGAACACTCTCGAAAGCGGGCCCTTTGAGAAAGGAATAGATCTCCAAGCGATGCTCCGGAGCCAAGCGAGAGTAATATCCCCGAAAACAGTCCCCTCGAAGTACGATTTGGCTTAAAAGCATTTTTCGAGTCTCTTCACTCTCCTGGATCGAAAAGAAGTCTTTTATTTCATTCGAGCTCTCAGGAGGAGGAGTCGGTTTCGCGATTTCGGGAGCAGGTGAAACAGCGGCGGGAATCGTTAGAAACTGTTTAGAATTACCTCGGCGGATCATTAAGAACATCAAAAGACAGGCGCTTGCGAGCCAACCGAGCCATTGATTAGTGGGAATTTCTCGTTCCCACCACTCAGGCTTCAGCATCGTAACTTCTGTCACTCGGACCGTGCCTAACTCGGAATAATTCGTATTAATGTAAGCACCCGCAAGCGCGCGGGCCTGATTCAAGACATTTTCGGGGAGTTTATCGTCGACTTGGATCTGGACACGAATTGCTTCCAAGGTAGGAGTTTCGACAAAACGATAGACCTGCCGTTCTTCTTTCGTAGGTGAGGTGCTTTTTACTTCCGGCTCCGGGACGAATCCTGCCGTCACTTCGGCGGCAGGCCGTCTAGTTACTTCGGCATTCGATCCGACCGTCGTTTCCGCTTCGAACATTTTCTTTGAGGAATGGGTACTGACTTCAACGTTTACCTGAACAAGATATTGATTCTTGCGAATGATACGAGAGAGACTGCTCTCTAAGTCCGCCTTTACTTTGGTCTCAACGAGATAAGGATCCCCGCTCGTCGCAAAAGCTAGGGAAGAGAAGAGAAGGAAGAGCGCCTTCATTTCACCTTCTCCAATAGCCGCTTCACTTGTTTGTCTTGCTCCGACAAGGAGTAGGCCTTTTCCCACGCGTTTTTCGCCAGGTCTTTAAAGCCTTGCACGTAGAAAAGCGTTCCTTTCATCACCCAACCACGGGTGAGCTTCGGGTTTCGCTTCAATAACTCATCCACTTTAACGGTCGCCGTAAAGTAATCCCCTCGATTGAAAAGATGATTCGCTTCCAGGATTAGCCGATCGGAATCGTCATATTGAGCCACTCCTAACGGCTCTTCCGGAGGAAGAGAGGCCGCCCTTCTATCCGCCTTTTCAAGCTCCGCGGTGGCGATGGAATTGGGAGTGGGCGTCGGGCTTGCTTCCACGACAGGAGGGACGGGATTTGTCGGCGCCATGCTAGTTTCCGGAACGACTGATGGGTTCGGAGTCGGTGGCGGGGGCCTAAGATCTGCGACCGGAATTTGAATCCGATAGCTTTTCGGGCGTTCTTCGGAGCCAGGATCGAAAACGATGGTCTTTTCTCCCGTTGGCGTCACGATCGCCAAAGCATCGGGAGGTGTTTTCATACGAAATTCCTCCGCCTGTAATGCGGGGGTAAGGAGCAAAATGAGGATCGAAAATTTCATTTTCCTAACGTCCAAAGGCAATCCCCACGTGGAAACCGGCATAAGAAGGAATTGCTGGCTTCGTGGAACCCGAGCTCACGACATAATTTCCTTCGACTCCAAAGACAGCCCACGATCCCCAAAAGATCTCAAATGAAATTCTGGTGTCGAGCCCCTTAAATCCGCCGACAAATCCGTATCCAAGTCCTGGCATGAGCGCATAGGACATTCCGGAATTTCCAAAATGTCCTCGAAAAGAGATTGTTGGAACCACATAGATTAAGGTGCCTAGGGTGGAGGAAATGACAGCACCCGTAGTAAGGCCCGCTTTTGCAAAACCCACTTCTTCTAAGAGGGAGGCATTTCCGCAGGGAGTAAAATCTTGAGGGCCTGAATTCGGAAGGACCATTCCCGCCCCGAAAGTCAGAAGAATTTGCGCGGAAGAATCCGAAAGATTTAACGCCGGAACGGAGAAACGCTCCACCCCCAGCATGTCCCCACTCTGGGCATCGAGGAGTTGTCCTTGGGCCTCCATCCGAAGTTTCGTTCGATATAAATCGATGATGAGAAAAGCCTGAACGGGCTGCTTGCCGGCGACTCGCTTGAGAGTCTCCGCATCAGCAACACCAGCGCTCACAATCACCTTGTCGTCCTTCACGGTAACGTAGGGATTTCTGCATTCCATGCAGGTCTGCACTTTGTTGATCCCCCGATCGGAGAGACCTTTTCTGAGCTCCGTTTCAAAATAGCGAGAGTGCTCCGGATCGAGCGGGCCGCTTAAATTAATGGCGAATATGGATAGGCTTTCTGGCTTGATGCCGTCGATCCAAGAAGCCATCTGCTCACCCAAATAGTGCATCGCCACGAGCTCGGCCTCTTCCGGCGCTTTCCCAAAGGCAGACGACGCAAAGGTGAGGAAAAAACTCAGCGCCACCACCGCAAAAATGAGAGGACGGAAACCCTTCACAATAATACCGCACCGTTTAAATGGAGATCAGTCTCCGAAGGTCTTATCGGTCGAAAGGTTGCTTTAGGTTAGAAGTACTTAACACTTCTAGTCATAAGAATTTTCTGGACTGAGCAAAGGCCAGAAAGGAGAATCTAGCCTTCAAATCTTTATATTCTTTTTTGCCAAAATTAAGGAGCCTTCATGAAAACACTCAATGGTGTTCTTGCATTAGGAGTATTTCTTCTTGCGGGGTGCGGTGGAAGCAGCAGCACCCAGAAGCCCACGGCAGCGGAAGGGGAAATCAGTTCGACCTCCGCCGCCACATTCAAAAGCAGTTCGGGCGATCAGGTCATCTCTACAGCCCAGCCGAAACCGGATGCGGGCACTTTGGGAGCTAATCCTTCTTCCACTCGAAGATCTTCTCCCCTCATGCTGATTCCGGAATACCGAAATATCGCCCGTTTCTTCCGCACGGACGATTGCGAGCCCACGAAAAGCAGCACCACAGACGCGGACAGCGACGGAATACCCGCAGAAGCTACCTGGACCTTCTCCTGCGACACAACTACCGGAGGCGGATTCACGTTAACCGCATCCGGTTCCATCGCCATTAAGGACGGAGATGATGCCGACAAGAAGTCCGGCTTCACTTTCAAGATCAATAATGTGAGTTTCCACATCACGGGCTCCATTGCTGGAAAGTCTTACGATATTACCGCCACCATTACCGGAGACTTTGCGGTCACGGTATCCAGCACAACCATTACGTCGAGTGGCAATGTCCAGGTTTCGGTTTCGTCGGATGGAAAAACCACTTCGTTCGGATACTGGGGCGATGTCACCGCGACGGGCACTAGCGCGGAAGATCCCTTCGCGGCCGGCACGATCACATTGGACAACTGGTATCGGTTCGAGCTTGAGAGCACCAAGTATGTGCTCCACATCACCTCGACCGACCTCACGTACGGCTCTTGCACACGCGAAGACGGCCGGACTGAAGTTAGTCTGAACGGCGGAAAGCTCACGATCGTCGATGGTAAGCCGAACACGCTGACGGTGACTTTCAATGCCGCTTGCACCGCCACGTGGACTTATAACGGCGAGACCCTTTAATTCGTTAGAGGGGCCCTTATTCTTTCAAACCCGCGCCGGGATTCCTGGTGCGGGTTTTTTTGTTTGTGGTAACTAATTAAATATTCGAAAATACTACGCATTTTAGCATCTCCTGATAG